>JAGNIJ010000004.1 GCA_018001225.1 Kiritimatiellia bacterium
GTCGAGCGCCGAGGGATGCAGGAATTTCTTCGTCAACTCCAGCTGGAGGGCCAGCCGTTCGGCCTGCGCGGGCGCCGCGGCGACTTTGACCTCCTGCTGCTGCACCTCCTGCTCCGAGATCAGGCCTTCCTCCAGCAGCTGGCGGCTGTCCACGAGGTACTGCCGTTCGGCCTCGTGATCACTGACGGCCTTGGCGTGGTTGACCTCCAGTTCGCGGATTTCCAGCGGGATCTTGGCGTTTTCCAGGCTTTCCAGGTCGGCCCGGGCGAGCGCCTCGTCGCGCTCGAGCTTGAGCAGGCCCTGCTCGATCTGCGAGGCGTCGAACCGCACCAGGAGATCGCCGGGCTGAACGCGGGATCCCTCCGCCACCAGTTCCGCGATCGTGGCCGGGCCGCCGGAGAGGAACATGATGTCCTCCACGCGCCGCGACTCGAGCGTGCCGTCGTAGAGAGCCCGCACTTCCATCGGGCCGCGCACCACCACCGCGCTGTCCAGCAAATCCCGGCCGCTCCGCCGGTGCAAGGCCAGGGCCAGCACCACCAACCCCGCGGCCGCCGCCAAGCCGAGTATTTTTTTCATGGCCTTCCCCCTCCTGCGGCCCCGTCGGGCTCCGGCTTGAGATCGGCCGGGTAGTCCATCAGTGTGCCCAGCGTACGCAACATGCGGTAGGCGGCGATCGTCACTTCCGCCTGGGACATCAGCATGCGATTCCGGGCTTCCAGCAGCGCGTTTTCCGCGTCGGTGACGGTGAAGTTATCGCCCTTGCCGATCTCGAACATGCGGCGGGCCAGCCGGGCACGGCTTTCCGCGAGGCGGTAGTTGCGCTCGGCAAACAGCGTTTCGCGGCGCGCCCGCTCGTAGGAGGCCAGGACCGTCTGCACCTGCCGCTGCAGGCCCGAGCGGACGATTTCGATGGTCTGGCGGGCGCTTTCGCCGCGCAGCATCGCCTGCCCCAGGGCCAGCCTTTCGTCCTGGCGCCGCAGGTCCGTATCCGCCGCCAGGCCCACGAACCAGGCATCTTCGTCGAGATCGAAGCTGTCGGAGGAGCGGGACCCCTCGCCCGACCGTTCGTACCGCGCGATCAGCTCCAGGTCCGGCAGCAGGTTCCGGCGGGCGATCCGGACGCCCCGCTCGGCGTCCCGGCTGTCCGCCAGGACCTGCGCGTAATCCAGCCGGTTCGACAGCGCCAGGCCCACCGCCTCGTCGCGGCCCGGGATCGCGATCTCCAGCAGGGGTGTGTTGGTGACCACGATCTCCGCGCCGGGCTCGCGGCCCAGCAACTCGGCGAACGCCGCGCGGGCGATCTCGATATCCTCCGTCGTCTTGTTGAGGCGGATCTGGTTCTCGCCGTGCTGCAGGTCCACGCGCAGGGCATCGACGCGGGTCGCGCGCCCCTGTTGCTCGCGGGCGCGCGTGAGGCGCAGGAGCTGCCCGGAACGCCGGAGCGCCTGTTCGTCAAACTCCAGTTGCCGCTGCAGCCGCAGGATTTCCTCGTAGCCCTCGACCACCTGGACGACCAGATCCGTGCGCCACAGCTCGACCTCGCGGCGGGAGGCCTGGACGCCGCTCCGGGCCTGGACGACGGGCTCCTCGTTCACCAGGCGGCCGAAGCGACGCAGGAGCGGCTGGCGGACCTCGACCTGGACCACGCCGCGATGGAGGTCCGGGCTTTCGTCGAAGCCGGTCCGGGTCCAGCGCCCGTCGACCGAAAGCGAGGTGCCAACACCCTGCTTCTTCGAGACGCCCAGCCCGGCGCCCGACTGCCCGCCCTCGTCATCGGCCGCCACCTCGCCTTCGGGCCGCAGCCTGACCGAAAACTCCGTGCGGGCCTGCGCCACGCCCAACACGCTGGACTCCAGGCTCAATTCCAGCAGGCGCAGCGAGCGGTTGTGGGCCAGCGCGGCCTGGACGGCCTCCTCCAGGGCCAGGACCGGTTCGGCCCCTGCGCCCCGCAGGGCGAGCAGCAGGGCGCCCAGCGCACACCGCAGATGGAAAGTGGGGACCGGCATCTCCCGAACTATGGGAAAAGCGCGCCGGACTGTCAACGGGCGTGCGTCGCCGCGGCCCGGTTTGACAGGCCGCGACCCGCCTCCTACATTGTGCCGACATGATCCACACGATGCCCAGCCTGCCCGCCGATTACCACAGCCATACGCGGCTTTGCAAACATGCAGCCGGCGACCCGATCGACTATGCCCGCGCCGCGCGGCCGCGCGGCCTGCCGGAACTCGCCGCCACGGATCACGGCCCCACCCCATTCAACTACGATCCGCGCCACCGCATGGAGATGGACCAGTTCCCGGAATACCTCCGGGGCGTCGAGGCCGCGCAGCGCGACCAGCCGGGCCTCGTGCTGCTGGGCATCGAGGCGGACTACTTCGAGGGCTGCGAATCGTTCATGGCCGGCTGGCTGGCCGCCCAACCCTTCGACGTGGTGCTCGGCTCCATTCATTACTTGAGCCCCCCGGCCATGGACGCGACCGAATTCAAGCCGCTCTGGGATTTCGGGGGGATGCGCGGCACGTGGAAGCGGTACTTCGAACTCGTGGGGAAGCTGGCGGACAGCGGCCTGTACGACGTGGTGGGGCATTTGGACATGCTCAAGCGCAACGGCGGCCGGCTGCCGGACCGCGACCTGCGCGAGTGCGCCCTGCCCGCCCTGGACCGGATCGCGGCCGCCGGCATGGCGATCGAGATCAACACGTCGGGCCTGCGGCACGCGGTCAAGGAGATGTATCCGTCGCCGTTGCTCCTGTCCTGGGCCCGCGAGCGGGGCATCCCGATCGTGTTCGGCTCCGATGCCCACCAGCCGGACCAGGTGGGCGCCGAATTCAAGCGCGCCGTTCAGTTGGCGCGGGAGTGCGGATACACCCGCGCGCTGCGGTTCAGAAGGCGCGCGCGCAGCGCAGTTCCACTGGACCTGCCGGCGGCGGAGGCCGTGGGGAGACGATGAAGAACCGATTTTCAAAGAGACTGGCGCTGCTGGCGGTGCTCTGCGCCCTGGCCGACGGCATCGCGGTACGGGCCGGAGAGGACAAGACCCTCACGCGCCTGCGGGACGCCGTGCTGGCGGAGGCGCCCGGCAACGACGGGGACAGTTTCGCCATCGAGGCCCAGGGCCAGGGGCTCCGGGTCCGGCTGTACTTCGTGGACACGCCGGAACTCGAGGCCAGCTGGGACGTGGACGTGCGGCGCGTGCGGGAGCAGATGCGGTACTTCGGCCTGCCCGGGGAAAAGAAAATCATCGAGTACGGACAACGGGCCGCCGAGTTCGTCCGGGAGCAGTTGGCCCGGCCCTTCGAAGTGTATACTTCGTATGCCGCGGCCCTGGGACGGTCGCCGGAGCACCGGTTCTACGCCTTCGTGAGGACGGCCGACGGCCAGGACCTCGCGGAACTGCTCGTGCGGGCGGGCCTGGCACGGACCTACGGGGTCGGACGCCAGACGCCGGACGGCACCGGCCGCAACGAAATGCGGGCGCGCCTGTCGGACCTCGAGGCGGCCGCCATGCTGAAGCGGGCCGGCATATGGACCGACGCGGATTCCGAGCGGCTGGCGGAACTTCGCGCGCAGCAGAGGAAAGAAGACAGCGAACTGCAGGCCATCCGGATGGACCTGGAGGGGCAGGTCATGCCGGAATTCCCGCTGAACATCAACACCTGCACCGCGGAGGAACTGGACGCCGTCCGCGGCATCGGGCCCGTCCTGGCCCGGCGGATCGTGGAAACACGGCCGCATCCCTCGCTGGAGCACCTGCTCAAAATCCGGGGGGTTCACGCGCGGCATCTCGCCGCCTGGAGCGAATTCCTGGTGACCGAGTAAACTCCGCGCGGCCCTTGTCATCCGGGGCCCGGCCTGCTATCCTGCAAGTGAGAGCTCTCTCACCGGTTCATGGATGGACCTGTCCTGAAAGTTCCCCGGCGGCCGATCGAAAGCACGACAGTCCGCGCAGAAAGGCGTGCATGGATACGAACATTAAACGGGTTCTGGATTTCCTGAACCGGAACAGGCTGCGGGCCACGTACCGGGACGTCGCGGGTTTCCTGCGGGTGCCCACGCCGTCGCTGGCCGTGCTGCTCGGTCCGCCCCGTCCGGCCGCCTCCTGGGTGGTCAACAGCGAAACCGGGAAACCCTCCGGTTACGCCGAAACCGACTGCCACCCGGACCTGCGAGCCCACGACATCATCGCCGACGAGCAGGACCTCCGCCTGAAGATGAAGCTCGAAAAGATTCCGGGGCGCCAGAGCCGGGCCCACCGACGCGACCACCGGAGTGCCCCATGAGCTTCGACCTTCTCCAGCTTGACGCGCGCATCCGGCAGAATATCCGGGGCCTGGGCTTTGAAGTGCCGACGCCTATCCAGCGCAAGGCCATCCCCGCGATCCTGGAGGGACACGACGTCATCGGCCTGGCCCAGACGGGCACCGGCAAGACCGCGGCCTTCGGCATTCCGCTGCTGCACCGACTCATCAACGGGCCGCGCCACCGTCTCCGGATCCTGATCGTCGGCCCGACCCGCGAACTGGCGGAACAGACCCGCGAGGCCTTGATCCAGCTCGGGGCGCATACGAATCTCCGGTGCATCACCATTTACGGCGGCGTCGGCATGTCGCCCCAAGTGGCCGGGCTCCGGCAAGGGGCGGAAGTGGTCGTCGCCTGCCCCGGACGCCTGCTGGACCACATCCGGCAGAATACGGTCGATCTTTCGCACGTGGAATGCCTTGTGCTCGACGAGGCGGACCGCATGTTCGACATGGGGTTCCTCCCGGATATCCGGAAGATCCTCTCGAAACTGCCGGCCCGGCGCCAGACCCTGCTGTTCTCGGCCACGATGCCCGACGAGGTCCGCGGCCTGGCCCACGAGGTGTTGCGCCACCCGGTCACGATGCAAATCGCCCATTCCAAGCCCGCGGAATCCGTCTCCCACGCCCTGTACCCCGTGGCCGCGCACCTGAAAACACCCTTGCTCACGGCCCTCCTCGAACAGACCGACCGCGAATCCGTTCTCGTGTTCACGCGCACGAAGCACCGGACCAAGCGCCTGGCCGCGCACCTGGGCCAGACCGGCCATCGCGCCGCCAGCCTGCAGGGCAACATGTCGCAGCGGCAGCGGCAGCAGGCCATGGATGGATTTCGCAGCGGCCGGTTCCAGGTTCTCGTGGCGACCGACCTGGCCGCCCGGGGCCTCGACGTCTCCAGCATTTCGCACGTGATCAACTACGACATGCCGAAGACCGTGGACGACTACACGCACCGCATCGGCAGGACCGGCCGCGCGGCCAAAACGGGGGATGCCTTCACGTTTGTCACCCCGGAAGACGAAGGCGTGGTCCGCGCCATCGAGCGCGTCCTCGGCGCGCCCATCGAGCGCCGGAAACTCGACGGTTTTAATTATACGGCAAGGCCCGCGGCGGCGACGCCTCACCGCGGAACTCCGCCGCCCGCGGCCACCCGCGGCGGCGCGCCGGCCCCGGTCGCGGCGCCCCGGGGCGTCACCCGCTCCTTCGCGCCCCGCCACCGGCGCAAGAAACGCTTCCATCGCTAGGACGACACATCGCTCTAGCCCTAAACGGCGGACCCCCGCCAGCTTGCCTGGGGGTCTAACCAGATTCGATTTGAAGCCCTGTTTTTATCGGGTATGTTAGGCCGTCGTCGCGGCGCCCCGCGCGCCTTTTCCCTGAACAAGAGGAATGCAACATGAGCAAATCGAAGCAGCCGGACCCGGCCGCCCTGGACCTGGAGACCCGCGACTGGATTGACTCTTTCAACGACCTGCTCGAACGCTCCGGGCCGGAGGGCGCGCAGCGTATCCTGCGCGAGGTGCAGGTGCACGCGCAGCGGTCCGGCGTGCAGATGCCGTTTTCGGCCAACACCCCGTACATCAACACGATTCCGGTCGGCGACCAACCGCCCTATCCCGGGAACCGCGAGATCGAGCGGCGGATCAAGAGCATCATCCGGTGGAACGCTATGGCCATGGTCGTGCGCGCCAACCGCGAGGAGGCCGGGATCGGCGGCCACATCTCCACCTACGCCTCCGCGGCGACGCTCTACGAGGTCGGGTTCAACCACTTCTTCCGCGGCCGCAGCGAGAACCACCCCGGCGACCTGGTGTACTTCCAGGGCCACGCGTCCCCCGGCATTTACGCCCGGGCCTTCCTGGAGGGGCGCCTGCCGCTGGAGCGGATCGACAACTTCCGGCACGAGCTGCACCACAAGCCCGGCCTGTCCTCCTATCCGCACCCGTGGCTGATGCCGGACTTCTGGCAGTTCCCGACGGTCTCGATGGGCCTCGGGCCCATCACGTCCATTTACCATGCCCGGTTCATCCGCTACCTGGAGGACCGCGGTCTCAAGGAGAAGAGCGACCAGAAGGTCTGGGCGTTCCTCGGCGACGGTGAGACCGACGAGCCGGAAACCCTGGGCGCCATCACCCTCGCCTCGCGCGAGAAGCTCGACAACCTGATCTTCGTCATCAACTGCAACCTCCAGCGGCTGGACGGGCCCGTGCGCGGCAACGGCAAGATCATCCAGGAACTGGAGGCCGCGTTCCGCGGCGCCGGCTGGAACGTGATCAAGGTCGTGTGGGGCGGCGACTGGGACCCGCTGCTGGAGAAGGATCGCGACGGCCTGCTCGTCCGGCGCATGGGCGAGGCGGTGGACGGCGAGTACCAGAAATATGTCGTCTCCAGCGGCGATTACATCCGCAAGAATTTCTTCGGAAAGTACCCGGAGTTGCTCGAAATGGCCGCGCACCTGTCCGACGAACAGCTGCAAAAAATGCGGCGCGGCGGCCACGATCCGGAGAAGGTCTTTGCCGCTTACAAGGCCGCGACGGAGAACAAGGGCACGCCGACGGTCATCCTGGCCAAGACCATCAAGGGCTACGGGCTCGGCGAGAGCGGCGAGGGCAAGAACATCACGCACCAGCAGAAAAAGCTCAACGAGGACGAACTGCGCGAGTTCCGCTCGCGGTTCGGCATTCCGATCTCCGACACGGAGATCGACAAGGTGCCCTTCTACCGGCCGCCGGACGACAGCCCGGAGATGGAATACCTGATGGAGCGGCGGAAGGCGCTGGGCGGCTTCCTGCCCGAGCGGCGACCCACGACCGTCTCCGCCGGCGCGCCCGCGCCGGACACGTTCCAGGAATTCCTCGCGGGCACGGGTGACCGCGAGGTTTCCACGACCATGGCGTTCGTGCGAATCCTGGCCAAGCTGCTGAAGGACCCGAAGCTCGGGAAGTACATCGTGCCCATCGTGCCCGACGAGGCGCGGACCTTCGGCATGGAGGCGCTCTTCCGCCAGTGCGGCATCTACTCGCACGCCGGCCAGCTCTACGAGCCCGTGGACGCCGACAGCCTGCTCTACTACAAGGAGGCGCAGAACGGGCAGATCCTCGAGGAGGGCATCAACGAGGCCGGTTCCATGTCGTCTTTCATCGCGGCGGGCACGGCCTACGCGAACCACGGGATCAACATGATCCCGTTTTTCATATACTACTCCATGTTCGGTTTCCAGCGGATCGGCGACCTGGCCTGGCTCGCGGGCGACTCGCGCTGCCGCGGCTTCCTGCTCGGCGGGACGGCCGGCCGCACCACGCTGGCCGGCGAGGGCCTCCAGCACCAGGACGGGCACAGCCACCTGCTGGCCTTCCCGGTGCCCAACCTCATGGCCTACGACCCGGCCTACGCCTACGAACTGGCCGTGATCATCGAGGACGGCATCCGGCGGATGTACGAAAACCGCGAGGACATCTTCTACTACCTCACCGTGATGAACGAGAACTACGCCCAGCCCGCCATGCCCAAGGGCGCGCGGGAGGGCATCCTGCGCGGGCTGTACAAGTTCCGGGCCGCCGCCGGGAAGGGGCATCCGGCCCAGATTCTCGGCAGCGGGGCGATCCTGAACGAAGCGCTCAAAGCCCAGTCGATCCTCGCGGAAAAGTACGGCGTCGCCGCGGACGTGTGGTCGGTGACCAGTTACAAGGAATTGCACCGCGAAGCCCTGGAAACCGAGCGCTGGAACGTCCGGCATCCCGGAGCGACGCCCCGGGTATCCTACGCCGCGCAATGCCTGGGCGGCGCAGCCGGGCCCATCATCGCGGCGTCTGATTACGTCAAGGCCCTGCCGGACTCGATCTGCCGCTGGATGCCGCGCAAGCTGCTGGCGCTCGGGACGGACGGCTTCGGCCGCAGCGACGGCCGCGAGGCCCTGCGCGACTTCTTCGAGGTGGACGCCCGCCACATCGCGCTCGCGACGCTGGCCTACCTGGCCTGGGACCAGACCCTCCCCGCGGTCACGGTCGAGAAGGCGATGAAGGATCTCGATATCGACCCGGAGCGCGTCAGCCCCATGCTGCGGTAGAAAGGCGTTTCATAGAAACGCCGCTACAGTGCTCATGCTGTAGCGGCGGTTCTGTGAGCCGCCAGAGAAGCGCCCCCCCCCGCGTCACGGCCCCAGGCGGACGCTGACGCCGAAGAATTCCATGCTGGAGGGAACCGGGTTGGTGAAGCCCATCGTTCCATCGAAGCCCGGCTGATCAACGTATTCCGGCAGGTTCGTGAATTCCTGCTCCAGCGAGGGGGTTACCCGGAGGGTGTACAGCCGGCCGGTCGCACCGGGCCAGTAGAACGCCGCGACCGTCGAGCGGGGCGGCGAGACGCGGAGGATCGCGAAGAAACTGTCGATGTCCAGCGGATCGAACCCGGCGATGAGTTCGTCGCCATCGGATTGATCGTCCCCGTCGGTGTCCCGAAGCACGGGGCTGGTGCCCACGCTGTAGTACTCGTTGGAATCGCCGAGCCCGTCCCCGTCGGTATCGGCCGAGGCATGGATCGTCTCGAAAGCGCCCATGTCCGGCGCGGCGGCCCCGTCGTCGTTGCCGTCCAGGGGCCGCGGCACCCCGTCGAGGTCCGCGGCGGGGCTTCCGCCGCCGAGGGCGGCATCCACGGCGGGGGAGCCTTCCAAGAGCCGGAAATCCCCGCCGATGAGGTCCACGAACTGCGGGTCGTTGGTGACGTTGCCCGTCCCGGCGGGATCCGGGCGCGTGCAGGTGAAATCGCAGATGCTGTTGAAGTACTCCGGCCAGTCGTTCGAGGCCGCGTTGTGGAAAATGACGCAGTGGACCGCGTACGAACGATACGCCCCCCCGCCGTACAAGCCGGCCTCGTTGCGGGTCAGGGTGCAGTGCGTGTTGGTGCTCCACGCGGTGCCGCCGCCGTAGCGGGCACGATTGTCCGCGACGAGACAATTCCGCAGGGCGCCGCCGAGCGCGCCGCCCCCGTTGCTCGACACGGTGTTGGCCAGGATCCGGCTGTTATGCACCATGCCACCGAGGGCGCCGCCGCCCTGCGCGGCCGTGTTCCCGGAAAGGAGGCTGTCCCAGATTTCACCGCCCCGAAGCCCCCCGCCTCCCCCGGAAGCCCTGTTGCCCGACACCACGCAGTTGGACATCACTCCACCGGAAGCCAACCAGGCGCCGCCGCCATGGGTCTCGGCCTCGGCGCCGCCGGCCAGGGTGCACCCGTTGGTCAGCGTGAAGCCTTCGAGCCGCGAGCCGGAACCGATGTACGCGCAGCGCACCGCGGCAGGCCCGGCAGGACCCCGTCCCGCCACGATCGCGCCGCCCGGTCCATTCATGCTTCGCACCGTCACGGCGTTCGTCAGCGCAATGCGATTGGTCAGCGCGCCGGTCACCAGCACACCGCCCTGGTCATAGGTGCCATCGGCGACGATCACCACGCCTCCGGGAATGTTGGCCGAGATGGCCGCCGGGATATCCGTCGCGGCGTCCGGCTCGTTCGTGAAGGGCCACAGGTGACCACCGGACAACGAGACGTAGTTCGTGTAGCCGTCAAAGACCTCTACCGTGGTCGTCGCGCTGGCGCTGCCGTCGAGATTCCAAGCGGTCAGAACGACCGGGTAGAGGCCGGCCGCGCCAAAGCCATGAATGACGGACGGCGCATTGGTCACCACCTGGCCGTCTCCGAAGGACAACAGGAATCCCTCGGCTTTCCCCAGCACGGCATGATCGAATTGCACGGGGTAGTTCACCACGGCCCGGGAGAAATTCGCGCTCAAGACCACGGCCAGCGCCCCCGTGAGGCCTGGGGAATAAACCTCGTCGCAGCCGATATCCACGCCGTCTCCCCAGATTCGGGGCTCGCCATCGATGTCGAAATCCCCCGCCGCCAGCGCGAGACTGCCGGCGTCCACACACGGCGAGGCCAAAGCCACATGCGGGGAGTTCACGGAAATCAGGCCGGGAGGCTCCGCGATGTTCCCCGCCCCGACGGGCAGCGGCATGGCGCAGGAATACGAAAAGGTAGCCGCACTGTGATTGGAGTGCCCGGCCACGCCCAGGTTATCCACCACGATACTGTTGTACACGACCGCCCAGTAGATTCCGCCGCCCCTTTCCGCGGCCGCATTGTTCACAACAGTGCAATTGACGACCCGTCCTACGCCGTTGAGGGCGTACACCCCGCCGCCCCGGTAACTGGCGGTATTGCCGCTCAAGAAACAGTTGTGCACCATGCCGGACGTGGTGTACACGCCCGCACCGGAAACGGCCAGGTTGGAGACAATCGTGCAGGATGAAACAATCCCGCCCGCGCCGGCCACGCCCTGGAGGTAGACGCCGCCGCCGTTTCCCGACAAGGCGCCGTTCCCTTGAATCAGGCACCGGTCCGTCTGATGGCAGTTGTAGACGCCGCTCCGATCGTTGTTCTCTATGACCGAGCGTTCCAGGACGTACACGTTCGCGGCGCCATACTCCGTATTGCGGGCTATCTCGCACTGCTCCACGCGCCGGGCCCAACTGATGCCGCTGCCCACGTTGCTGCTGACCACACAGTGGCGGATATCGCCCAGGAAGACGCCGTACCCCGTGGCGCCCGTTATTTGAAATTCTTCCAGCCGGGCGGTCCCCAGCCACACGCCCGCCCCCCCCTGCCCGTCGATGATCGTTTCCGCAGCGCCGTTAACCGAAGTCACCACCAGCGAATGGCCGAAGGCCATCCTCAAGGTGGCGCCGTTCGCGGGATCCCGCACGGCATGGATATCCACGCGCACATACCGGGCCGTGGCCGGCTGTGCCGTCTCGTAGTAGTAATGAACATCCTCCGTCAACGCTTCGCTCCGCGAATCAATCGAAGCCCAGGAAATCCCGTCTTCCGACACCTGGATCTCCCAGCCGGACACGCTCTGGTCCCCGCTGGTCCGATCCGGGCAGATCAACTGATAGGAGTCGATCTCCAATCCGCCCGCCACGCCTGAATCATAAACGATCCACTGGGGCGCGGCACCGACCGGCAGCGCCCAAAAACCGTTGCTGCTGAACGCCCGCCAGCCTTCGTAGGAAGAGTTGAAATGGGCCGAAGCTGTAACCACCGTGGGGGCGGGAACGTTGGACGCCGTCATAAAGACAGTTTCAATGCCGACAAAGGGGGCATACGTGCCATTGGTCACCAGCACGACGTCTCCCATCCCCGCCGCGTCCACGGCGGCCTGGATGTTCGTGGCGGCGTCGGTCCAGGTCTCGAAGGGAGGCTGGTGCAGGCCTGAAGGAGATACATAGCGAACCGCGGCTGGGGCTTCGACGGCCCACGGCCCCGCGCAGGCCGCCAAGGCCAGCCGCCATGCCGTACGCATCAACCGCGCGTTCATCGCATGGTCCATCATACCCTCGAACCCGCGCCGGAGCAAGCCGGCGTCGGACCCGCCTTGAAATCCTCCGCAAATGCGGCACAATAGCGGGAATCAGAAAGGACTTCGCGATGCCGTTGCCATTCAAGCTTCCCGAACTGGGTGAAAACATCAAGGGCGGGACCATCGTCAAGGTCCTGGTGAACGCTGGCGACACGATCACCAGTGAGCAGCCCGTCCTTGAAATGGAAACGGACAAGGCGGTCGTCGAAGTTCCCGCCGGGCTCGCGGGCCGCGTCGCGGAAATCCACGTCAAGGCCGGAGACAAGGTGGAGATCGGGCAATTGATTCTGACGATGGAGGACTCCGGCTCGCCCGCAACGCCCGCACCGAAGAAAGAAAAGGTTTCGGCACCTGTCCAGCAGACCCCGGCTCCCGCGCCCCCACCAGCGCCGCCAGTCCCGGCCGCCCCGGCCGAGCCGGGCACCGGCCGACTCCCGGTTGCCGCGGCCCCTTCGGTGAGAAAATTTGCGCGCGAGATCGGCATCGATATCCAGCAGGTTCCCGGCAACGGGGACGGCGGCCGGATCACGGAAGAAGACGTCAAGCGGTTCGCAAAAGAACTGAATACCGCGCGCCCGCAGGTCGCCGCCGGCGCCACCGGACCCGCCGCGCCGCCCCTCCCCGACTTCACGCGCTGGGGCGAGGTCGAGCTCCAACCCATGAACGCGGTACGCCGCAAGACCGCGGAGCACATGGCCCTGGCCTGGTCGCAAATCCCCCACGTGACGCAGTTCGACGTGGCGGACATCACGGACATGGAGGAACGCCGGAAGAAGCTGGCCGACCGGGCCGAGAAGGCCGGTGCCAAGCTCACCGTGACGGCCATGCTGATCAAGATCGTCGCCGCCGCCCTCAAGACCTTCCCGAAATTCAACGCCAGCATCAACGCGGCGGGCGGCGAGGTCATCCTCAAGAAGTTCTACAACGTGGGCGTGGCCGTCGATACCGAGCGCGGGCTGCTGGTGCCCGTCATCCGCGACGTGGAAAAGAAGAACATCATCCAGATCGCCGCGGAGCTTTCACGGCTCGCGGACAAGGCCCGCTCCGGCAAGATCGGGCTGGAGGAACTGCAGGGAGGCACGTTCACGGTGACCAACCTGGGCGGAATCGGCGGGACGCACTTCACGCCGATCGTGAATTACCCCGAGGTCGCGATCCTCGGCATCGGCCGAGCCCGCCGCGAGCCGGCGTTCACGGATAAGGACGGCTGCTGCCAGCCGCGCCTGATGCTGCCCCTGTCGCTCTCCTACGATCACCGGCTGATCGACGGCGCGGACGGCGCGCGATTCCTGCGCTGGGTCGTCGAGGCTATCGAAGAGCCCCTGTTGATTCCTTTGGAAGGTTGACGACCGCATGAAAGGCTGCCTGAAATCAACCCGTAGGGGCGTCGCTCGCGACGCCCGCGGGCGCCGGCCAGCGGCGCCCCTGCACTGAACATCCCATGGACAAGAAACAACTGGTGGTCATCGGCGGCGGGCCGGGCGGGTACCCGGCGGCCTTCCTGGCGGCGGACCTCGGCATGAAGGTCACGATGGTGGACCAGGAGGCCCATCCCGGCGGGGTATGCCTCTACCGGGGCTGCATCCCGTCCAAGGCGCTGCTCCACGTCGCGAAACTGCTCAACGAAACCCGCGAGGCCGAGGCTTGGGGTGTGAAGTATGCCGCCCCGCAGCTCGACATCGAAAAGCTGCGTGCCTGGAAAAACAGCGTGATCGAAAAGCTGACCGGCGGGCTCGGGCAACTCCGCAAGCAGCGGAACATCGAGTTCATCCGGGGGCGCGCGCGCTTTTCCGGCGGCGGCCGTCTCGTCGTGGCGGCGGAAAGCGGCGAGCAGAAGCTGGAGTTCGAGCAGGCCATCCTGGCCAGCGGGTCGCGCCCGGCGACGATCCCCGGGCTGCCCGCTTCGGCCCGGATCTGGGATTCCACCGCGGCGCTCGCCCTCGAGTCCGTTCCGAAAAGCCTGTTGGTCGTCGGCGGCGGCTACATCGGGCTGGAACTGGGCTCCGTGTACGCCGCGCTCGGCAGCCGTGTCTCGGTCGTCGAAATGCTGCCCGGCCTGCTGCCGGGAGCGGATCGCGACCTCGTGAGGTCGCTGGCGCAACGGCTGGACAAGCAGTTCGCCGCGATTCTGCTCGAAACCAAGGTCGCGGAAATGGCGGATACCGGGGACGGAATTCGCGTTCGTTTCGAGGGCAAAGACGTCAAGGAACCGGTCCAGATCTTCGACCGCGTGCTTGTATCGGTCGGTCGCAAGCCGAACTCCGGGGACCTGGGCCTGGAACACACCGCCGTCAAAGTGGACGCCAAGGGGTTCGTGGAAGTCGACGGGCAACGGCGCACGGCGGAGCGCTCCATCTTCGCCATCGGCGATGTCGCGGGCGAACCGATGCTCGCGCACAAGGCGACCCACGAGGCCAAGGTCGCGGTGGAGGCGGCGCTCGGGAAGAAGACCGTCTTCGAGCCGCAGGCCATTCCCGCCGTGGTCTTCACCGATCCCGAAATCGCGTGGTGCGGCCTGACCGAGACCGAGGCCCAGAAGACGGGCCAACCGGTCAAGGTCGCGCGGTTCCCGTGGGCGGCGTCCGGCCGAGCGCTGACGCTTGACCGGCCGGAAGGCGTGACGAAGCTCATCGCCGATCCCGAGACCGGCCGCGTGCTGGGCGTGGGCATGGCCGGGCCGGGCGCGGGCGACATGATCGCCGAGGCGGCGCTCGCCATCGAGATGGGCGCGACGGCGGAAGACCTCGCGCTGACGATCCATCCCCACCCCACGCTGTCCGAGACCGTGATGGAAGCGGCCGAGATGCTCCTCGGGCACTGCACGCACGTGTACCGGAAGAAATGACGCGACCATCGCGGCCGGGACGGCCGCGCCACCTTTCAGGAGCTCGGGTTGTCCCCAAGCGCGGCGTGCTCAACGACGTGCATGACCAAGTCCGCCGCCGTCTTCAGCGACAGGAACAGCAGCAGCACGGCCCGATTCCACGGCAGGGCTGACCCGAAGATGATGGTCAGGTGCATCGGGAGAATCCGCGCGTACGGGAAGAACATCACCGTGCCGATGTTCCGGACATTCCGGCGATCGGATTTCAGGTTGTAGAAAAAGGAGAACGCGTGATTCACCAGAAACGCGGCGAGGCACAGGCCGATGGCGGCGACCTGCGCCAGCCCTTCGGCCGCCAAGCCAACCAGGAAGACCATGTAGACCAAATGGAAGAAACCGTAATGAAACAGAAAGAAGAAGGCCATTCCGCGGCGGGTCGCCGGCGTGGGGTCCACCGACTTTCCGTTGGACTCCACGCCCTTCGTGGAAAACTCGTTCAGAGAAAGGATGCGCAGGAAATTGAAGAACCCGATAATGACGCTCTGCCCCCAGTAGACCCACATGAGCGTGCCGGCGTTCCAGTCCCCGATCAGAGCCATCGCCAGGGTCAGGACATTGGAGGCCACCAAGCTGGCCGCGGACCAGTCCCGGCGCGCGTACTGGAGAACACGTTCTATCTTCGACGCCATGCCCAAAGCGTAGCAGGTCGCTCCGCAGCGCATCAAGGCGCGGATTCGATCGCGAGGCGGTAGGCGCGGAACGCGACGCCCGTCGCCCCCGGGTCGGTCCGCTCGTTCCACAGCGAGGGATCGGCCAGGTTGGTGGCCAGAACGCCGAACGGCTCGAACAGGCTGGCCGTCATTTCCAGGCGGTAGCGCCGGCCGGGCGTCCCCGCCCAATTGAACACAGGCAGCCCGTCGCCGCCAAGCCGGGGAGCTTCCAGCTTCAACGCGGAGAGCCCGTTGGTCGGGTCCGTCCCCGCCGTGTACTCGTCCGCGTCCGGCGAACCGTCCCCGTCGAAATCGCCGGCGGGATCGGGCGGTGCATTGGTGCTGAACCCGTAGTAACTTTCCCAGGCATCGGGCAGATTGTCCGCGTCGCCGTCGTTATGGATTTCGTCCACGCGCAGCACGCGCCCCCCGCCGTAATCGGAAAGGTAGAGTCCCCCATACTCGTCGGACCCGAAGGTCGTGATGTTGAAGGACGCGTCGAAAAGTTCGGTGTTGGTCCACGCGCCGTTCTCCATGCGCAGGCCCCAGATTCGCCCGCTGCAGTAATCCGCGTAAAGGTAGGCGCCGTACATGACGGACCAGGGCTTGCCGCGATAGACCTCGCCGCCGGTGACCGAACAGCCCAGCGAATGATCGTACTCCCAAGCCGGCGTCGTGAAGCCGTTGGTGACGCACGGATCGAGGCCGGTGCAGTGAAACCCCTCCACGACGCGCCACCCGTAGTTCTCGCCGCCCGGGCTGGCCGCGGGCTGGACGTTGATCTCCTCCCAGTCGCTCTGGCCCACGTCCGCGATGTAGAGATCGCCCGTCACGCGGTCAAAGGAAAAACGCCATGGATTGCGAAGGCCCAGGGCCCAGATTTCCGGCCGGTAAGCCGGGTTGCCGACAAACGGATTGCTCGGCGGGATCGTATAGTTCGTTCCGTTGGCGGGCTCCACGTCGATTCGCAGGATTTTACCGAGCAGGTTCGTCTTGTTCTGCCCGTTGTTTTGCGGATCGTTGCCCGAGCCTCCGTCGCCGAGACCGATGTAGAGACAGCCGTCCGAAGGGCTGAACGCCAACTGACCGCCGTTGTGGTTCGAGAACGGCTGCGGAACCATCAGCAGACGCTCCTCGCTCTCGGGGTCAGCCTGGTTCGCGTTGGTCGCCGTCACGTGGAAGCGGGACACGATGCTCGGCCCGCCGTTGGTGCGCGTGTAGTTGACGTAGAAGTACTGCTTGTCCGCGAAACCCGGGGGAAAGGCCACCGAGAGCAGGCCCCGCTCCCCGCCGTAGAGCACGCGGTTGGTGATGTTCAGAAACGGCTGGGCCAACAGCACGCCCTCCTGCAGGATGCGAACCCGTCCGCGCTGCTCGACAAGAAAAAGCCGTCCGCTGCCGTCGCCGGCGTACGCGATGTGGGCGGGCGCCTCGAGATTGGTCGCGACGGGCGCCAGGGTGATCGACGGCCATTGCGCCGCAGGGGCACACGCCGCGGCCAGGATCAATCCGGCCGCCGCCAGAGCCATGGGCTTCATGACAGAACCTAATCCACATCCGGCGTAATGCAACGGGCGGGTAGTGTATTAATTTGAAAACCCCCGCCGACCCGCCTGCGTTTATTAGGCGGATGAATTACGAGGTTGCGATCCGAACCGTTCCAGACTTGCCTTCATAGGCCATTGTGCAGTGGCGAAGAAATGTTCGACCAATAAGCGCCTTGTGCGGCTGTCCACCAGCCGCAAGGTGAACGCCAGCAAACATGCCGTACATCGTGAAGTTTAATGACGGAATATGCACCTGCGCCAAATGAATGTTGATTTCCTGTCTGCCATGTATGCCGGCGATTTGGCGACGATCAACAATCGGCAGGTTCAACTGCGTTGCCAACATGCTATCAATGCAGCACTCTGTCGCGCCAGTGTCAACAAGAGCATCAACTGCATGTATTCCAGGGACAGGCCGCACCCCGGAGGCTGACTTGTACGTAGCATCGAATCCAATGTCTACCTTTATGGTAGGCCCATATGCGACGAGTTGTTCGGCTCCGGACGCGCCGCCAGGTACATCGTTGAAGCCACACAGAGTTTCAGGCATGAACGAGCCTATACATGACGGAAGCTGGCAGAACAATATCTTGCGCGCCAATCTGCCGTATTAAGTATGGCCCACGCCCAAACTTGTTCACAGCTTGCCGCGCAGCCTCTTCAGAAGAATCGTAAATGGCATCAAGTTTACCTTCGTGAACGAGCACCCACTTCCCCATATGCTGGAGCTCAAGTTCCTGCTTCATTTTCGCATACGCGGCAATATCTGACCGGATGTCATGCATGGTGCTGCTCTCCATCAATGCAATTTACCTCGATTCGGGATGGATGTACAGAGGCTATATCTTGAGACTCGTCAACTCGCTGCCTGGTCGGTGATTACGAGTAGTTCTTCGATCTCCCAAGCGTGGTCCGTTACCCCTGCGGCCATAGCCGGGGTGATCCTCAAGCTCTGGTGAATCCGGCAGAAGTTGTAGTACATGAAGTGCAGGGCAACCGCCGCCTCGTGATTCTCGGCTTTTTTAGAAAAGGCGTTGGTCAGGCGGGTGAACCGCCGCATGTTCATCCGCATGGTAAGGTTTTGCCGTTCGACAAAGCTTGTGGAAATGTGCTCGTACTTCGGATCGCCCTTGATACGGGCCACACGCGACCCCATGCAGACGCTCGGGCTGTACTTCGTGTTATCGGGATGTTCCGGCGCGTTCCCGTACAGCTTGACCAGCATGGCGTAGTCTATCTCGCTGCCAAAGGCGTCCTCGACAGCGTTCAGATACGCCTTGTGTCCGTCCGTCGTCAGTTGGACCCGATTGCGGAGCCTTACCGCAAGGTCATGGATAAAGTGGTAGGCCGCGCCAGCGTCGCGGGGGCCGACGAACCAGCAGGGAACCAGCTTTGTGTCCGCACAGAGCGCCGTCCAGGTCCAGATGTCACCCGCCTTGCCCTTCTTCTTCAACGCCTCTGGCGCGTTCTTCTCTTTGGCGTAGATGTAACTCCAAATCTCGTCACACTGGATACGCTGGCAGGGCAGGTCATGGAATGCCTTATCCTGGTACAGCGAACAGGCGCGGCCAGCGTCAACCAGCAGCTTGACCACGGTATTGATTGCCACGTCGCATATCCGGGCCGTGGCGCGGATGCTGGCCCCGTCAACGAGGCACCGTAGCAGCCGGACCCGCTTATCTGTCGATAGCTTGTTCATGATGTCTATACCGTACCCTTACATGCTTGAGCGGTCAAGCACAAAATAACAAAATCTTTCTGTTGTGCTGAAAGGGATTTCCGAGATACCTCTTGACCCAAGCAAGAGGGTGGTTTAGTCTTCCTTTAGCGTTGATTGGTGGAGCTGTCGGGAATCGAACCCGAATCCTCGGGGTCCATGGCCAGAGGTGCGATCCATCGCACAGCCCCACATGGTTTGAACAGCCTCACGGTGCCAGCCGTGGGGCTGTTGTTTTTAATTACTTATTCGTCAGCCCTACATATTCAACCTGCCTTTCTTTGATAAAAAAGGTCCGCCCAGGTGTGAAAGTCCGGGACGATAATACCGGCGCGGGGCCTCGCGGAACCCGCCACCTGGGCGTTAAATCGGATATTATATTCATCGTCATGGCCCTTTCATGGGCTAAAAAAAAAGACGCTGATGAAGAAGAGATTTACCGGAACACCGAGCCCTCAAACGGGGCCTCTCTTGCTTCATCAGCGTCTTGCCAGTCTAGGAT
Source organism: Kiritimatiellia bacterium (assembly GCA_018001225.1). Taxonomy (NCBI): domain Bacteria; kingdom Pseudomonadati; phylum Kiritimatiellota; class Kiritimatiellia; species Kiritimatiellia bacterium. Next base: position 19,013 of record JAGNIJ010000004.1, read on the forward strand.
GCTGGCAGGCGACCGATTCTATACTTTTCCGTCACCACAAGAACCCATTTCAGGGCATGGGCGGCGAAACGGCCGCGCTATCGTCTACGGCGCGGACTTAATTAATCATCCACATAACGAACTAACGGCATTCGTGCAAGTATTATTTCGACTTTTCCCAGCGGGCCGCGGCCGCTTTTTTGGCGATCTCCGTGCGCATTCGGCCTGATAGTTTAGCCGCCCTGGCCTTCCCGCCCTTCAACCCGCCGAGCCTGCCGAGCATCCGCGCCGCTTGCTGTGCCGGGGAAAGCTCTGCTGATCCCGTAGCCTGGTCCACAACAGCCTTGGCAACCAGATTCGGGTCCGCCTCTCTGCTTGACCGCTTTTGCATACCGTTAACATAACCAGACCCCCACGGAAGTAAAGCGGGAATCAGAAAGGAGAGGGCTCAAACTGATACACTACCAACGGGCGTTCAGGCTTGGCGGGCCGCGGCAAAAGCGATAGGATGATACAAGAAACTCCGCGCAGCGGAGAAAGGAGCAACCATGAGCACGTTCAGCCTTCCGTCCCTCCCGTGGCCCGACAACGCCCTGGAGCCGCACATCTCGGCGCGAACCATCGGCTTCCACTATGGCAAGCACCACCAAGCCTACGTGGACAACCTGAACAAGCTGGTGGCCGGCACGCCGCTGGCGGACCTGCCGCTGGAGGAGATCATCCAGCAAACCGCGGGCAAAGCCGACAAGGCGGGCGTTTTCAACAACGCGGCCCAGGTCTGGAACCACACGTTCTTCTGGAGCAGCATGAAACCCAACGGCGGGGGCGTCCCCCAGGGCAAGTTGGCGGAAGCCATCGCTCAATCCTTCGGCGGCTTCGACGCCTTCAGGGCCGCGTTCACGGACGCCGCGATGACCCAGTTCGGCAGCGGCTGGGCCTGGCTGGTCGCCGAGGGCGGCAAGCTGAAGGTCGTCAAAACGTCGAACGCCGACACCCCCCTCGCCCACGGCCAGAAGGCCCTGCTCACCTGCGACGTCTGGGAACACGCCTACTACCTCGACTACCAGAACCGCCGCAAGGACTTCGTCACCGTGTTCCTCGACAAGCTCGCGAACTGGGAGTTCGCGGAAGCGCAGTGGGCGAAGTAAGACCGCGCGCAACCTATAAAGCGTCCCGCGCACAGTGTATGTTCGCCTGTGGGGGTGAGCAACATGCGCATCGCTTGGTTATGCCCGGTGATGGCCGCCATGTCACTTGCCATTCTGGCGGATGCAGCGGATCCCGTGCGCTATATGGACTTCAATGACTGGCCCGACAGCGGAACGAACCTGGGGACCCACACGCACCAACTATGGCTGGTCCAGACCGGCCAGGTTCGCGAAGCCAGCGCCTCTCATGGCAAAGCTGCGTTCCTGCCGGGAGGCCCGGGCGCAACCAATTTTGTACGCAGCCCGTTTTTCAGTAACGGCTATGGGACCATCAGCTTCCGCCATGCCAATGGCTACATTCCGTCACCGTTCGCTATTCAGGCATCCAGCGACTCTATTCATTGGACAACCTTGGATACTGGAATGGCTGGGTACACAGACGAGCACTACTCGCGATCTTTCTACAATCCAAGCGGGGCTTTTATCCGGATATGCAACATGGTCACGTCCCTGGAGAACTATGCCTTTCTTCTTATTGATGAAGGGTTTCCCGGCGGCACGAGTCCGCCAACCGGCTGGTCCTTTTCAGGCATAGCAGGGATGTATTTTAGCTCGGGGAACTACGGCCGGGAGCCTCCCTCGCTGAAGTTCGACAACCCCGGGGACCACATCACCACACCCGTGCTTAACCAACCAACCAATCTTTCATACTGGATAAAAGGTCAGATGGTAAGCAGTAATTCATTCTTTCTTGTTGAAGCCACTTCCAATGATCTGGATTGGACAATCATCGCGTCGAATCGGCCGATTGCCAATCAACCCAGAACCAATATCAACGCAATCGCCACCAACACCATCCGCGTGCGGTTTACGTATTACAAGTCCCAAGGGAACGTAGCCTTTGATGACGTCGTCATCCTGGGGCCCCCCAATCCGACGGGGGGAGTTCAGGAATTGCGATTGGATGACATCAACGTCGAAGAGGCCGAACCCCAACGCGCACAGGACTTCGACAACTGGCCGGCTACATCCACCTATGGTTTCTACACGTACAAGGGCTGGATCGTCTTTAATGCACTCATTGGCGCCACCTATGCCTACTCGGGCCAGGCGGTTCGGTTTCGAAACGACGCCGACGCCAAGTACCTCTTGAGTCCTTTCCTGCCCGACGGCCTGGGACTGGTCACTTTTCAATACCGACACTGGGATGGAGCCGACCCGGCCGTGGTGTATCGCCTGCAAACGTCACCCGATGGCGTGACATGGACCGACCAGGACACCATCACGATAACCTCCGCCAGTTATTCCGAATACCGTCGCTTTTTTCACATCGACGAAGGGGTATATGTCCGCCTGTTTTGGATATCCGGCGAGCAGCGGGTGCTTTTCGATGAAATCGTTTTGCATTCCGCCCAGGAAACCGTTCCGGAAGCACCCCTAAACGTCTCCGCCGGAGACGGGGACCACATCGACTACGTGTCCATCAGGTGGGATGATGTATCCTTGGAAGCGGCTTATTTGATCTGGCGCAGCGTTAGCAACAATGTGTCCACGGCGACCGTGCTGGGCAGCGGCGTGCCGGATGTACCCGCATACAACGATCTGTGGGCCGTACCGGGCCAGCTGTACTACTACTGGATCACCGCGATCAATGCCTACGGCACGAGCGAGTGGAGCAACACGGATTCCGGCTATCGGCGCTTGAGAGCGCCTGCTGCACTCACCGCCTCGCAGGGGACCCATCCTGACAAAGTTGCTCTGACCTGGGCCAACGTGGACGGAGAAACAGGCTTCGGCATGTGGCGGCACCCCGACAACGACACCCATGCCGCGACCTGCATCGGAGGTGTTTCAGTAAACACGCTAACCTTCGACGACGTCTCGGCGGTGCCGGGCCAGGGCTATTACTACTGGGTCCGCGCGTCGAACCTGACCAGTTACAGCATGAGTGATTTCGGCGTCCCCGCCGTCGGGTTCCGCGCCCAGGACCCCGAGGCACCCGACGCGGAAATTATCGGCATGACGGTGACCACCAACATCATGATCTTCGCGTCCGGCAATACCGGGGCCACTCCATGGCTTGTGCAACCCTATTTCACCACGAACCCGGTTCCACCGTCCTGGCAGCTCATCTTGCCATTTGACCAGACGCTGAACGACGGCACCAATGCGCTCATGTTTGACAGGCCGTCTCCGATGAACAAGCCCGTTTTCTACCGCGTGCTTTTCACAAAACCATAGTTTGGATCGCTACCGGATCACCAGCCACGGCGGCTCGCGGCCGGTGGGCGGGAGGGCGCGGTTGGACCAGGCGAAGAGGTAGTCTCCCCAAACGGGGTGGCTCGCGTAGCCGGTTGCCGCGTGAATGCGCAGGGCCGCGACGCCCTCGCGGTACTCCACGGTCAGGCTGCCGGGCGGGCGCGCGTCGAATCGAAGCCCGGACGCCATGGGCCGCGCGAGTTCAAGCCCACGTTCGACGGCGGCCCGGGAGACGATCCAGAGCGAGCGATCCGGGGCGAGGTTCCACACGTATACGCCTTCGAACTGCCGGCGACCGGGTAGTTCATGGCCCACGATATTCTCGACCAGCACCTCGATGTCGTCGGGGTAATGCAGCACACGGACCAGCGCGGCGACCGGCGGCGTCGCGCGCCGGCAACCGGCCACCAGCCGGATATCCTTGCGCGGCAGGCGCTCGTACTTGAAGACCAGGATCAGCAGGACATTGAGCGCCACGGCCGCCGGGAACAGAATCTTGCGGGCGCGGCCGGCCAAAGGCCCGCGCGCGCCCTCGAACACCAGGCACCACAACGGGGCCAGCGCCCAGACGGCGTAGCGCAGCGCCCCGACCTGCCCGGCGTTGAAGTTCGCGGTCGCGGACGAAGCCCAGGCCGCGAGGAAGACCGTGACCAGAGCCGCCGCCGCAAAGACGGCGTTCGTGCAGCGAATGGACAAAGGCAGAAACAGGAAGCACGCCGGGAAGATCCAGACCGCGCCGACCAGCGGGCTGAAGAAGAAATGGAAGGCGCGCGCCAAGGTGGCATAGGACGTTTTGGCCTGGTCCACGGCCTGGATGATGTTCCAGGCCTCGAAGTAATGGCTCGCATAGAATACCGGCAACAGGCCGATCAGCGCGCCCGCCCCGAAGGCCGGGATCAGTGGCCTCCACGCGGGCCGGCCGGGGCCCGATCGCGCGCGCAGCAGGAGCAGCGGGAAAAAAAGAAGGATCGGCGGATTCTGCGTGGCGGCCAGGCCCAGCACCGCCGGGGCGAACCAACGCCCGCGCGGTTCGCGCGCGAGTTGAAATGCGGTCAGGACCAGGCCGAAACAGAACAACTCTGGGTGCGCCCAGTCGGTGTAAGGGATCAGCGGGGAGAACGCCGCCAGGATCATGACGATCAGCAGCCGCCAGTTCCCCCCGCCCCGCCAGGCGAGGAGAAACGGAAGCAACAAGAACAGCGTGTTGACGATCCGGAAGGCGGCGTACTCGGCCTTCGGCGCGACGAGGTGCAGGAAGCCGTACAGCGGGGCCACGACGGCGGAGTAGGCCCAGAAATGCGCGAAGCGCCATTCGCCGAAGCGGTCCGGGTAGAGCGCGCCGAACCCGCCGCCCGCCTGCGCGCTTTCGTTGAGGGGCCAGGACGCCGGGCGTGTTTCCCCCAGTTCCAGACCGTATGGATTCGTTCTGTTCCAGTACTCGGCGGCGCGAACGGGCTCGATCGCGAGTTGTCCGCGCAGCGCGATGGACTGCGTCTGCAGGATGTACTCCCGCGCGTCGCCGTGCAGGATCGGGCGACCCGACAAGCCGCAGAAAGAGAGCCAGGCCAGGAAGACAGCAAAAACGATATTCGGCCAACGTTTCATAGCCTTTTCATTCCGAGCGTCAGCGAGGAATCTCCTGGCCGCCGTTTACCTCAAGAGATCCTTCGCTTCGCTCAAGATGACAATTTCCTTTTCGACAGGCCCGGGGCAAGAATGCCCTGCGCCCCTCCGCCCTCCAGCCGCGCGGCGAGATCCCGCGAACGGAACGGGCAGCCGGCCCATGGACCCTTCGCGACGATCCCCTGCTCCACGCGCACGCGCCGGCCCAGCACGCCGGTTTCGAACGGTGGGGTGTTGCCGAATACCCAGGCCGGAGACTCATGTTTTTCCGCCTGCATCGCGAGGGCCGGATCGGGGGGGGCGTCCATCGCCTCGTGGCCTTCGGACAGGGCGGCCGCTACGCGTTCCACGGTCAGGCCGGGGATCGCTTCCGACAGGTTCATGACCGTCGCGCGTTCGGAGGGCACGGCCCGGCCATGGATGTCAACAAGCGCGGGGAGCAGGACTTCATCCAGCCGCTGCAGGTCGGCGGACACCAGCAGGGTCCCGTGGTGGAGGACGCGGTCGCCGCGGTAGCAGAACGCCGTGCCCGAGAACTTACGCCCGCCGATCCCCAGCCCGCTGCGCCCGAGCCGTTCCGCGCGGAGGCCGAGCGGCGCGAGGGCGGATATGATCCGGGCGAAGAGCGCATCGCGTCGGTAGGTGGCGCGGGACAGGATGAACGCGTAGTTCAGGTTGCCGGCATCGTGATAGACCGCCCCGCCGCCGGAGACGCGGCGGGCGAGCCGGACGCCCTGCTCTTCCAGGAAGCCCGGCCGGCACTCGAGCCAGGGGTTCTGGTTCTTGCCGATGACGACGGCGGGCGCGGATTGCCAGAGAAAAAGCAGCGGCAGCGCGGGGGCCTTCTCGGATAGCAGCCATTCTTCGGCGGCGAGATTGCGCCGGATGTCCGCGGATTGTGATTGAATCACACGCATGCTTCAGCCGCACCTGTAGTTCCGCCGCTCTGCCGGCGGAAACTCCGGCGACAGAGCGCCGGAACTACAGAGGTCCGGCGTCAGGCCCGGATCAGAACGCCATGTCAATCTCGGCGACGGCGCCCTCTTCGCCGCCCTGCGCCCGGTTCTCCTGCGCCTGGGTCTTCAGGGTATAGCCCCGGCCGTCGGAGCGGACGATGACGGCCAGGTCCCGGTCGGTGTTAAAGCAGGCGTCGGCGCCCAGGCGGTGCTCCACAAAGCGCCAGGTCAACTCGAAGGCCGAGACCGCGTCGCGCCCGGCCAGGCCGAGGGCGGGCCGGGGATTCCCGAACTCGAAGACGACCTTCTCCGGGGCGACCTTGTCGAGCAGCGGCTGCGTATCGGAGATCAGCGCCGCTTCCGTCGCGTCCTTCATGGCATCCGGGGCGGAGCGCGGCTGGGCGGCGCCGTGATGCGGGAAGACGAGGACCTGGGCCTTCAGTTTGGCGGCCTCCGCCGATTGCGCGAGATTCCGCTGCCCGGCGAAATGCAGGTCGCTCGTCAGCAACATGGCGAAATCGCCGTAGCTCAACCGCAGGACGGCGGAGTTGTTTTCGATGGGGAACTCGCCCTCCGGGCCGCCGCCGGGATGCAGCACTTCCAGGCGGAGCACTTGACCGTCCACGGTTTCCTCGGCGAGCACGGCGCCGGCCTTCAGCGGCTCGACGCGGACCACGGTATCGGCCCAGCGATTCCAAATGGTATCGCGGCGAGCGTACAGCGAGCGGGCCAGCGACACGCGGCGCGGGTGCAGGGGCGACCCGACCAGTTCGTCGTGCATCGTGTCCGCCAGGACCGGGCTGTACTGGTCGGCCCCCGCGCCGGCGAGTCGTTCCAGGAGGTCCTCGGCCGTCCACGAGGCGTCGAGGCCGACCAGTCCGGCCGGCAGGTAGAGCTGGTCCACCCACATGCCCTGCAGCACATAGCCGATGCCGGCCGCGCGTTCCGGGCGCGGGGAGGTCATCACCAGCGCATCGAGCCGGCGGATGTTTTTGTAGGCCAGGAAAGGAACGATGTTGCGCTCGGCCTGGTTGAGGCGGCCGCGCTCGTGCTCGACGAAGCCGGCATCCACGAGGATGTTCTTTCCGTTCGGCGTTTCGATGAAGATCGAGCTGCCGTACCCGATGGAGAGCACCGTGACCTCGAGCTCCCGCCGGGAGCGGGACTCGTACCCGAACCACGCCGGCACGGTAGCGAGGATGACCAGGCCGGCGATGCCGGCGGCGACGGCGCGCCGCGCGGGCCAACCCAGGGTTTCCCCCCATTGCCGCAGGCGCTCGCGCAGCGGCTTGTTCCAGATCCAGACCGCGCACAGGAGGAAGTAGGCCAGCAGGAAGCGCGCCGAGGGCCGCCGGGAGAACGGATAGGGAAAATATTTCGTGCAGATGTGGGCCAGCCACAGGAAGGCCGTGGAGAAGAGCAGGTTGGCCGCGCTCAAGACGGTGGCGATGTACAGCCCGATCCCGGGGATCAGGCCCAGCAGGCCCGCCATGGCGGCGAGTTGGACCACGACGCCGATCAGGGGAATGGCGACCAGGTTCGCGTAGGCCCCGGCGAACGGCCAGCGGGCGAAGTAGAACGTGGACAGCGGCAGCATCATGCCAACCTGGATCGCGACCTGGGACGCGAGGAACAGGGCGGGCCCCTGGGGCAGATCGGTGAAGCCGAACCGGCCGATCAGCCGCACGTCCCGCCGTTCCAGCCATTGCGCGCCCGCGCGCAGGGCGAACGCGAACAGGGTGAACGGCACGATGAACTGGGCGCTGACCAGCAGCGGCCAGTTGAGCATCCCGATGCCCGTCACCAGGAGCGCCAGCAGGATGAAGACGAAAAAGACGTTGCCGCGCAGCCGGCTCAAGAGGTCGAAGGCCACCGGCGTGATCAGGCCGAGGGACAGGATCGCGCCGAACGACAGCGTGAACGACGGGTCCACGAGCACCAGCGGGTTTTCCAGCAGGATCAGGAAGGCCGCGACGGCCACGCCGAACAGCACCGACGAGCGAAGGCCGCCCTTCATGTAGGCCAGGGTGAGGAGGACGAGGCCGTGCATGATGACGGCGCGCAGCACGGAGGGCCGCGCCCCCGTGATGATGGCGAAAATCACCAGGGCCAGGATGATCAGCGGCGTGTACACCTGGCGCGGCAGGCGCAGCAGGGTGAAGATGCTGACAAACATGACCGTGATGATCGTCACATGCAATCCGGACACCGCCAGCACATGGTTCACGCCGGAGATCTTGAACTCCTCCGCGATGTACTCCTCGCATCCGACCACGGGCGCCGCCTCCGCCGGTTCGTCCTCCCCCTCGGCAGGGACCTGTCCGTGCCCGCTACCGAACAGGCACGGCGTATTCTGCAATCCGTAGCGGAGCCCCAGCGTCACGCCGCCGAGGAACGCCGTGTGCGGATAAGGGACCGTCAGCTTCAGGACGCGCAGCATCCGGTCGCGCAGCCCCAGCGAAAAGCGCACCACCGGGTTTCCGGTGCGGGAAGGCCCGCCGGCGGGCCCGACCTGGCGCAGGGGCGGCTCGGAGGAATCGCGATCCTGCACAACGTCCATCATTCCGAAGATATTGCTGTTCTGCAGGGTCCGACGCGGGTTGTAGCCCCCGGGGTTCGACGACGCGCGGGCGATCGACACCCCGCCCTTCGCGACGATGTCGCTGCCGTAGGCCTCGGTCCGGGCGAAGCTATCGTACCCGATCATGTCCGGCTTGATCGTGATGTGAACGTCCCCACCCTCGACCTTGAAGAATGGGCCGCCGGCGGCGGCCTGCACGAAGGCGGGAGTGACGGGCAGCACGGTTTTAAAATCGTAGACCAGCGGATCCGACGTGATCCGGCCGAGGATCGTCAGCGGGGCCTGGTTCCGGCCCGGCCGGGCGAAGGAACCGATGTGATTCGAGACCCGGTACAGGGCCACCAACCCGCCGCGCGAGGTCTGGCCGGTGTTCTTCGGGGCGAGGACCTCCATCTGCGTGATCCGGCTGAAGGGCTGGGCCACCAGGTACTGGGTACCGACCGGATCGCCCGCGGCGATAGTGATGACCTCGCTCTGCTGGGGCACGCGCACCAGCTTGAAGCGCCACCGGGCCCGGGCGTCCATAGACGGCAGGCCCCTCTCGTCCAGCACCGGCTGGCGCGCGTCCAACTCACCGTGAAACCGCAATCGCACATCCTCGTCCAGTTCCGTCTGCTTGACCAGGCGGAGCCGGCTCGCGTCCGGCAGCGCGCTTTCCGTCTTGAGGCTCACCGCGCCCCCGGTCACGGTGATGGTCCCGAGCCGGTGATCGGGCACGGAATCCGCGCTGATGTAGCGCGTGTAGCCGAGGCTCACCATGCCGACGACGGCCAACACCGTGAAGACCGCGGCCGTCCAGGGCGAGGCCGCCCCCGTCCGCCGGAGCGCGCGGGCCGCCAGCCACAGGAGCGGGCCCCCGAGCAGGATCGCCGTCAAGACCCAGAGGGCCGGGAGAAAGAGGGAGTCCAGGGGATAGAGCTTGGCCAGGGCCAGCCCGAGGATATACGTGTAGCTGAACAGCATCAGCTTATTTTGCATCGGACGCCTCCTCCACCGTGGCCTTGACGACGGGGTAGAAGGCCTCGTTGGACCTCCAGATGGCCGTGTCGCCGGGAGTGCCCTTCCTCACCATATTGAACAATTCGCGGTAGTCCTGATTCAGGGCAATGACCGCAATGCCCAGCAGGAAGGCCACCAGGAGCATCATCACCATGGCTTTTGCGCCTTTTTCCATAAGCTACTCGCTTGCGTGGTTGGTTGTTTTACGACGCTGCAGGAGAAACGCGTAGACAAAGAGCATCGGCATGACCGGCAGCAGGTAGAGCACGCCGTCCTGCGTGCGCATGATACGGCGCCCGCCGAACGCCAGCCAGAACAGGTAGACGGTCAGGCCGAGCGTGTTCACCGCCAGGATCAGCCGCTCCAGTTTGCTCCGCGAACTCATCGGCCCTTCTTCTTCAGCAGCTCAATCACGGCGGTCACTTCCTCGGCGGTATACTGGCGGTCCGACGTTTGCTTCACGATGTACCGCGCGGCCTCGGGCGGCTTCAGGAGCGGAACCGTGGAGCTTCGGACCCAGAACATCGCCTCGGGCGAGCGCGAGACCAGGATCGGGTACACGTGCGGCCAATCCACGCCTTCGTCCTTCAGGAACAGGCGCAGGACCTCGACCTGCCGCTTGCACTGGGCGATGGGATTCCGGAGCTTGATGGGCTTGTCCCCGGGCCGCCGCACCTGGGTCCACGTGTCATCGTCCTCGCCGCCGTCAATTTCTCCCCTCCAGGTCTTGGTCTCGACCACGAAGATGCCTCGCGGGGTGACGACCAGGTGGTCCATCTGGGCGCGTTTCCAGCCGTGCTTGACCGAGAGATCGTTGAGGATATAGGAATCGTTGCCGAGCGCGTTGTTCAGCACCTGCGTGACGCTCATCTCGCCCTTCAGGCCCGCGCTGACGGACTGATGCTCCCTCTTGTTTTCCCGGACTTTAAACCCGTGGCCGACGGCCAGGAAACCCAGCACAATGCCCGCGGCCAGCAGGCCTCCCCCTCCCTTGCCGAGCACCAGCAGGGCCACGCCGGTGGCCAGGAGGATCGCCGCCAGGCCGGTCTCAATCCAGACCAGCTTCTGCAGCACCGCACTCTCTTTTTTCAGCGAGTCGCGCTTGCGGTGCAGGCTGGTTTCATCCGTCAGGATGCGGGCCATGGCTCACGGGCCCCCTTGCGGCGCCGGGGCGCTGACCGTGACGGGCGCGCCGATCACCTCGGCCCGGGCAAAGCGGGCCATGCGCTGCACGATGCGCACGCGGACCCGCTGGTCCGGCCGGCCGCCGGACACGAAAACCACGAGCCCGCCGATTTTTGCCACCCCGTCCCGGTCGGGTGACCGCCGGTCGGCCTCGGTGATCGTTACATCGAAGACCCGGCCGGCCACGACGTCCTCGGCCCGGGCGGAATCCCCGTCCACCGGCTTTTCATCCACGACGGGCGCCGGGGCCGCAGCTTCGGCCGCGGGCGTCGCGGAACCGGCGGCCCCCTCGACCACCCGGCCCCGCGCGAACCGTCCCAGGTTCTCGGTCACTTCGAACTGAACCGTCTGCCCGACGGCGGCCCCTTGCACAAAAATCACCTTGCCCTGGACGCGGATGATCCCGTCCCCTTCCTTCCCGAGTTCCTGGGCCGCACCCGAGTACAAGCGGCCCACCTCCACGGGGTCCGGGCGCCCGTCCGCCGGGCGGCCTTCCGAGGAGCGCCCCCGAGAGGCGACAGGCCTCAAATCCGAAAGCGGGACGGTTTCCAGCTTCTTGATAAGCACGGCCTCCGCCACGCTCCTCTTCACGCGGGTCACCTCGACGATGGCGATCTCGCCCCGGCGGCCGCCGGATACGAACGTCACCAGGCCCCCGATCTTGGCCACGCCGGACGCGCCCTCGTCCGATTCATCGTCGATCAGCACGCGGTATCGTCGGCCCACCTCGGCCTTGACATCGAAACGGTCCACGGCATCCACGATCTCGTGCCGGTAGACGCCGGCGGTGGATGGATCCTCCGACACGACCACCTCGATGACCTCCGTCTCCTCGTTATCCGGTTTCAGCGCGAGCCAGAGCACCGCGAGGACGGCCACGAGGCTGACGACCAGCAGGATCCACAGGCTCATTCGGCTCGGTGGCCTGACGGCCGCCGCATCAGCGGGGGGGGATGGGTTTGTTGTCATATGTAATTTTTCATTCTTAACGACTGGAAAGACTAAATGCAATGGCCATTGTGCCTCGGTATTCTTTTCCCTGACGCTGGCCGCCGCCGCGGGGGGCCTGTCGAAACGTTCCATGTAGAGCAAAAAGGGGCTTGTCAGGGCTTGACTTCCTCCCGGGCAATCTGCATAAACGGCCGGACTTTTTATACGACGTACATGCATTCCGCATCTTTGAGTTCCGAGGAAGCCCTCCGCCTGTTCGAAAGCGGTCCGACGGTCATGTTCAAATGGAAGGCCGCCGAGGGCTGGCCGGTGGAATACGTCTCCCCGAATATCGCGCAGTTCGGATACCAGCCCGGGGATTTCATCAGCGGGCGGCTTCCTTACGCCGCGATTGTCCATCCGGACGACCTGGCCCGCGTCGCGGAGGAAGTCCGGCAGTTCAGCGAATCCGGCCTCGCGCACTTCGAGCAGGATTACCGGATCCTGGATAAGGACGGCGGCTCCCGGTGGCTGCACGACTTCACCGTGGTGCGGCGCGACCCGCAGGGCGCGATCACCCACTACTACGGGTACATCCAGGACGTCACCGCCCGCCGCCAGGCCCAGGAAGCCGCGCAGGAAAACTGGGCCAAGTACCGGGCGATCGTGGACGCCTACGACGGCCTGATCTACATCTGCTCGGCCGACCTGAAGATCGAGTTCATGAACCGGCGCTTCATCGAGCGAACGGGGCGCGACGCGACCGGCGAGTTCTGCTACAAAGCCCTGCACGACCGGGACAGCCGGTGCCCCTGGTGCGTCAACGAGACGGTCTTCCAGGGCAAAACCGTGCGATGGGAGGTCTTGAGTCCCAAGGACCACCGCTGGTACCACGTGGTGGACACGCCGATCCTCCATCCCGACGGCCGCCAGTCCAAGATGGCGATGATCCAGGACATCACGGAGCGCAAGCAATCGGAATCGCTCCTGCGCCGGCGGGAAGCCATTCTCGAGGCCATCGGCTTCGCCTCCGAGCAGTTCCTCAAATGCCATGCGCTGGAGCAGTGCATCCAGGCGGTCCTGGCCCGGCTCGGGCAGGCCATCAGCGTGCACCGCGTGCACGTCACCGAGGTGCGCGCCGCCGGGCCCGAGGAATTCACGGCCGACCGCCGGTACGAGTGGACGGCCTCCGGGCTGCCCCCGCAATTGTACTACTCCGCCTGGCGCGCGTTCCCGATGCAACGTCAGGGCTTCGGCCGCTGGATCGAGCAACTCGGCCGCGGCCAGATCATCAGCGGCGACGTGGTCGAGTTTCCCCCCGGCGAGCAGTCCTTGTTGAGCCGGCAGCAGATCGGCTCCGTGGCCGCGCTGCCCTTTTTTGTCAACGGGGCCTGGCGCGGGTTTCTCGGGTTCGAGGTGCACGAGGGACGGCGGACCTGGTCCCTGGTCGAACTGGAGGCGTTGAAGACGGTGGCCGCGCTGCTGGGCGCGGCGCTCCAGCGCCAGGAGGCCGAGCAATCCCTGCGCCGGAGCGAGGAACGGCACGCCCAGATCCTGAACGCGATTCCCGACCTGATGCTTCGCTTCGATCGGAACGGCACCGTGCTGGACGTCAAGTCCGCGCCGGACGGCGACATGCCGGACCGCGCGATGATGATGGGCAACGCCCTCGACCTGTTCCTGCCGGCCCCCGCCGCGCACAAGCTCCGCCAGGCCGCCGACCGGCTCTGGGAAACAGGACGGCGGCAGGTGTTCGATGTGACGCTCGCCGAAGACGGGTCCCGGGTGTACGAAGTCCGCATGGTCCCGGCGGCCAAGAGCGAAGCCCTGGCCATCCTGCGCGACATCACGGCCCGGAAAAAGGCCGACGTGGCCATCGCCAAGCTCGCCGCCTTCCCGCTTAGCAATCCGAATCCCCTTCTGGAACTCTCGGAATCCGGCGACGTCCTGTTCGGAAACCGGGCGGCCCGGGACGTCGCGGTCTCGCTCGGCCTGGAGAAATCCTCGGAGATCCTGCCCGCGGATCATCAGGTCCTGTGCCGCGAGTGCCTGGCATCGGGCACCACGCGACAGGGCCGGTACGAGAAAACGGGCCACCCGCCGATCCTGTGGACTTTCATGCCGGTTCTCGAGAGCCATTCGGTCCATGCCTACGGTTTCGTGCCGCCGCCGGGACTGGAGCTTCGGGCCCCGACGTAAATCGGTCATGCGCCATGGGACATAAGCCCCCCGCGATCGTCTGGTTTCGCCGCGACCTGCGGCTGGCGGACCACCTCGCGCTCCGCGCCGCCTGCCGGCTCGGGCCCGTGGTGCCCGTGTACCTCCACACGCCGGACCTGGACGCGGCATGGCGGGCCGGCGCCGCCTCGAACTGGTGGCTGCATCATTCCCTGCTTTCACTCCGCGAGACCTTGCGCAGCCGGGGCTCGGAACTGGTGCTGCGGAAAGGCCGGGATCCCCTCCCGCTCCTGCGCCGGCTGGCCCGGGAAACCGGCGCGAACGCGGTCAGATGGAACGCCGTGCCGGACCCCGCCGCGCGACGGCACGACGCGGAACTCTGCGCGGCGCTGGAGCAGGACGGCCTCACGGTGGAAATCCATGAGGCCGCCCTGCTCTTCGAGCCGAACCTGATCCGGAACAAGCAGGACCGTCCCTTCCAGGTCTTCACCCCGTTCTGGCGGCACTGCCTGGAATCGCTGTCTCCCGAGCCGCCGGCCGCCGCGCCCGGCGATATCCCGGCGCCCGGCCGCTTCCCCGACGGGGAAAACGTGGACGCTTTGGATCTGCTGCCCGCGATCGACTGGGCGGCCGGGTTCCGCGACACGTGGGAGCCCGGCGAGCAAGGAGCCCTCAAGGTGCTTCGCCGATTCATCCGGTCCGGGCTGGAGTCCTATGACACCGACAGGGACCGGCCGGACCGGGAGGGCACGTCACGGCTCTCGCCGCATCTGCATTTCGGCGAGATCAGCGTCCGCCAGGTCTGGCAGGCCGTGGAGCAGGCGGCCGCCGGCCGGCCGCCGGCTCGAAAGGCCGCGCTCGTCTACCAGCGGGAGCTCGGCTGGCGCGAGTTCGCGCACCACCTGCTGGAGCATTTTCCGCGTACGCCGGAGGAGCCGCTGCATCCCGAGTTCGGCCGGTTTCCCTGGCGGCGCGACAAGGCGATCCTGAAGGCCTGGCAAAAGGGCCTGACCGGTTACCCGATCGTGGATGCCGGCATGCGGGAATTGTGGCGCACGGGCTGGATGCACAACCGCGTGCGAATGATCGTCGCCTCGTTTCTCGTCAAGGACCTTCTCCTGCCCTGGCAGGAAGGCGCACGCTGGTTCTGGGACACGCTCCTGGACGCGGACCTGGCGAACAACACGCTCGGCTGGCAGTGGTCCGCCGGCTGCGGCGCGGACGCGGCCCCCTACTTCCGGATCTTTAATCCCGTCCTGCAGGCCGCCAAGTTCGACCCGGGGGGCGAGTACATCCGCCGCTGGGTGCCGGAATTGAAGGCGCTTCCCGCCCCCTGGCTTTTCAAGCCCTGGGAGGCGGAGCCGCTCGAACTCCAGGCGGCCGGCGTGGTGCTCGGCCAGACCTATCCGCGGCCGGTCGTCGACCATTCCGAGGCCCGCGACCGCGCCCTGGCGGCGTACGCGGGGATGAAGAATCCGGGTTGAACAAAGAATTTACGCCGCGCTCATCCGCGCTTAACATGATGAGCGGAGTGTTTCCGCATCCCAATAGGAGTCTCATTCATGGCCCGGGAACATATTCTGGTCGTCGAAGACGAAGCGGATATCCAGGAGCTGATCCGCTATAACCTCGCCAAGGACGGGTACCACGTCACCGTGGTGTCGAGCAGCGAGGAGGCATTCAAGCGGATCAAGGCCGCGCCGCCGTCGGCGGTCCTGCTGGACCTGATGCTCCCGGGCATGAACGGCCTGGAGTTCTGCAAACTGCTCAAGGCGGAGCCGTCCACCCGCGGCATCCCGGTCCTCATGGTCACGGCCAAGGGGGAAGAGGCAGACGTCGTCGCGGGCCTCGAACTGGGCGCCGACGACTACCTGACCAAGCCGTTCAGCCCCCGGGTGCTCCTGGCCCGGCTGCGCGCCGTCCTGCGGCGCCGCGAGGTCGCCGCGAACGACAAAGACGCGCCGGTCCACATCCACGATTTGATGATCCATCCCGGCCGCCGCGAGGTGAAACTCAAGAACAAGCCGATTGATTTGTCCTTCACCGAGTTCCAACTCCTGCAGGTCCTGGCGCGCAGGCCCGGCTGGGTGCTGACCCGGCAGCAGATCGTGGACGCGATCCGCGGGCCGGATTACCCGGTGACCGACCGCTCGGTGGACGTCCAGGTGGTCGGCCTCCGCAAGAAACTCGGCGCCGCGGGCGACTACATCGAGACCGTGCGCGGCGTCGGCTACCGGTTCAGGGAATCATGACCCCCCTGCTCATCGCGCTGCTGATCGCCGGCGTCCTGCTCGCCGCGGGATTCGTGAAATACGCGCGCCGCTCCCGGCAGCGCGGCCTCGCCCTGCGGGAGGCCCGCCGGCTTTTCGATCAGCTCGCTTCCGGCGACTGGTCCGCGCGCATGACGCCCGAGGACGGCGATCCACAGGGGGCCCTGGCGACGTCTTTCAACCGCCTGGCCGGGCACCTTGCGGAACGTCTGGAGGCCCTGGAGCGCCAACGCAACGAGCAGGAAGCCGTCTTCGCCAGCATGGTCGAGGGGGTGATCGCGCTGGACGCGGAGCAGCGCGTGATCAACCTGAATCCGGCCGCCGCCCGCCTGCTTCGCGTATCGCTCGACAAGGCCCTGAATCGCCCGCTGGCCGAGCTCGTGCGGAACGCGGACCTTCAGAAACTGGCCGCCGACGCGGCCGCCGCCAGCCAGCCGGTGGAAGGCGACATCACGCTGTTCAACGGAAAGGACCGGCACCTCCAGATCCACGCCACGCGCCTGCGCGATGCCGGCGGCCGCGGCCTCGGCGCGCTGATCGTGCTCAACGACGTCACCCGGCTGCGCCGGCTGGAGGATGTCCGCCGCGACTTCGTCGCCAACGTATCGCACGAACTCAAGACACCGATCACCTCGATCAAGGGCTTCGTCGAGACCCTGCAGGACGGCGCCATCAAGAACGAGGACGAGGCCCGCCGGTTCCTGGAGATCCTCGCGCGGCAGGCCGACCGGCTGAACGCGATCATCGAGGACCTGCTCCAGCTCTCGCGCATCGAGGAGGAGGCCGACCGGCAGGCCATCCGGCTCGAGGAGCAGGAACTCGGCCCGACATTGCGCTCGGCGATGGAGTGCTGCCAATACAAGGCCGACGCGCGGCAGATGACCATGGAACTGGATTGCGCGCCCGGGCTGCGCGCCCGCATCAATGCCCCGCTGCTGGAGCAGGCCGTGATCAACCTGCTCGACAACGCCATCAAGTACAGCCCGCCGGGGTCGCCCGTGCTCGTGGAAGGCCGGCGCGAGGGCGACGAAGTCGTAATTCGCGTTAGCGACCGGGGCCCTGGAATCCCGGCCGAGCACCAGCCCCGTCTCTTCGAGCGCTTTTACCGGGTGGACAAGGCGCGCAGCCGGCAACTGGGCGGAACGGGGTTGGGGCTGGCCATCGTCAAGCACATCGCCCAGGCCCACGGGGGCAGCGTATCCGTCGAGAGTGCGCCCGGCCAGGGGAGCGTGTTCAGCCTGCGCCTACCGGCCGGGGTCGGCGCTACTTGTCCGCCCAGTTCCGCAGCTCCCGCTTGATCTTTTCCTCGACCTTGCGACCGACCTCTTCCCACTCGGCGTCCTTCTTCCCGTCCTCGTCGAGCCACTCGCGGATGCCCTTGCGGACCTTCACTTCCACCCGCGCGCCGAGGTCCTCCCACTCCTTTTCCCGCGGCGACCTGCGCCACCGGCAGGAGCCCGAGCCGCCGCAGCCGCCGAACGCGATCGCCGCGCCGAGGACGAACCCGAGGTCGTAGAGATGCCCGGCGTGGCGCACCTCGTAGACGTGGACGTTGTCCTTGAAAAGGCTGACGACGAACGTGATGCAGCAGATCAACCCGTGCCACAGCCCGGCCCAGAATCCCGCCGGCGCCGCCTCGAACCGCGCGTCCCCCGCCGCGCAGCCGGAAAAGACCAGCAGTGTAGCGAGCAGAACGACAGCCGTCATAGCTTTCTTCATGAAGACCTCCCCGCTGTTTTTTTGATTATAGGCAAGACCGGCCCGGAGTTCAATCGGCGGGACAGGCGCCGTGGACGCCGCCAACCGACTTCCGGCCGATACCGGGCCCGAACACAGGCTACTCGCCCGGATAAGTCAGGCCGTATCGCCGCTGGAGGTCGCCGGCATGCGCCGCGAGCCCCGGCCGCCTTTCCCAATCCTGCCACAAGTCCGGATAGCTCATGGCGCGGAAGTCGATCCGGGATTCCGCGACGCGGGCCGCCAGTTGTGCGATCTCCGCGCGGTGCCGGACGCACGCCGTCGCCCGGCCGGGGTTGGCGGGCTCCCAGTACAGGTAGAGCAGCGTCGCCCGCGCGGGCTTCCACCCCGACGCGTCGCCCTCTTCGAGCAGACGGCTCAATCCCAGGTAATGCTTAACCAACTGGGCCACGTCGAGGTTCCGGGGTCCGGCGCCCCTGGCCTCCTCCAGCACGCGCCACCAGCCATCCTCCGCCCAGGGCAGCGCGGAGCGCCGGTAGCTGGACGAGAACTTCGCCTCCTTGGGACTGAAGTACTCCAGGAACTTGGATTCGATCGCGATCACTTCGTCGCCGCGCCGCAGGAACACATCCAGCGTCGGCGGCGTTCCGTGCAGTCCCGTCGAAAGCTGCTTTTCGAAAGTGACGGCGTCGAAGCCCCGGCGGCCAAGAAGGACGAGATCCGCGGGCCGGTCCTTGAACGGCGCGAAGGTGTTCACCGCGAGGGCGGACGACGAATGCACCGCCCGGAACTTGCCCTGGAGCTCGTGGCCGGCGCCCTTTTCCAGGTCCGCCCGGAACAGTTCCAGCCGCACGCCGGGGACGAGGTTGTCCTCGGGCCGCGCCACGTATCCGCGCGCATCCGACGGCGCCGCGGCCTGACGGTCGTACGCTTCCTTGACGAGGCGGCGGACCAGTTCCCGCTCCGATACGGCCTGCCCCGCCGCGCCGCCCGCCAACAGCAGCACCGCCCCGGCGGCCGCCCATGCGGCCCGCCGCCGGGCGTCAGGCCTTGGCCGCTTCCTTGCCGGTCGCCGCCACATGGCCTTCCTTCACCTTGGCCCGGACCGCGTCCGTGATCTTCTTCTCCAGTTCAGGATCGTTCTTCAGGTTATCCCGCGCGGCGTCGCGGCCCTGCCCCAACTGCTGGTTCTCGAACGACAGCCAGGTGCCCCGCCTGTCGATCAGGCCGTACTGGAGGGCGGCGTCCAGGACCGCGCCGGTGCGTGAAATGCCCTCGGCATAGAGGATGTCGAATTCCGCCTCCACGAAGGGCGCGGCCATCTTGTTCTTCACCACCTTGGCCTTCGTCCGGTTGCCGATGGCCCGGCCCGCGGGGTCCTTCATCGTCGCCAGGCGCCGGATGTCAATCCGGACCGAGGCGTAGAACTTCAGGGCGCGGCCGCCGGGCGTGGTCTCCGGATTGCCGAACATGACGCCGATCTTCTCGCGGATCTGGTTCGTGAAGATGCAGCAGGTCTTGGACTTGTTCAGGATGCCGGTGAGCTTGCGCATCGCCTGCGACATCAGGCGCGCCTGAAGGCCCACGTGCGAGTCGCCCATCGCGCCTTCGAGTTCCGCGCGCGGCGCGAGCGCGGCGACGGAATCGATCACGACCACGTCCACGGAATTGCTGCGCACGAGCTGGTCGGCGATCGTCAGCGCCTCCTCGCCGGAGTCCGGCTGGGAGACGAGCAGGTCGTCCAGGTTCACGCCGATCTTGCGGGCGTAAGTCGGGTCGAGCGCGTGCTCGGCGTCGATGAACGCCGCCACGCCGCCGTTCTTCTGGGCGTTGGCGATGATGTGCAGCACCAGCGTGGTTTTGCCCGAGGACTCGGGGCCGAAGACCTCGATGATGCGCCCGCGCGGTACGCCGCCGATCCCGAGCGCCAGGTCGAGCGTCAGGGCGCCCGTGGAGATCGAGGGCACCTGGGCGTGCGCCTCCTCCTTGCCGAGGCGCATGATCGCGCCTTCGCCGAATTCCTTCTGGATCTGGGCCAGGACGGCGCTCAACGCCGCCGGCATGGTTTTTTCCGCGCTCGCCGCCTGACTGGATTTCGCTGCCATGGTCTCATGCTCCTTTCAATTCGGACGAATGCCGCACCCGGTACTCGGCCCCCTGGGAACTCAAAACGCTTTGCATCAGCAGGACGCGCCGGACCTCCACCCTGCCGCACCGGAGACTTCTAAAGGACTCCAGCCGCGAAGTCAAATCGGCCGCACCGGCCCGCCCGCGCACCCGGCCCAACGTCAGGTGCGGATGAAACGGCCGCTCCTCCAAACGGAACCCGAGTTCCGTCACCGCTCCGGCCGCGTGGGCCTGCAGCCGGGCCAACGATCCGGTCGGCTCTTCGATCCCGGCCCATACCACCCTCGGCGAATGCGGCGGGCCGAACGCGCCCGTTCCGGCCACCTCGAACGCAAACGGCGGACAGCCCGCCGCGGCCGCGTCCAGCGCCGCCGCAAGCCCCGGCACCTGCGCGGCAAAGATATCGCCCAGGAACGCCAGGGTCAGATGGATGCGTTCCGGCGCCACCCATCCCACCCGCGCCTCGCTTTTCCGCAACTCGCGCTGCAACCCGCCCAGCGCCGCCCGGACCTCGTCCGTGATCTCCACGGCCACGAACGCCCGCAGCACCTCATCGCCGGCTGCCGGCCCTTCCTTATTCATGCCTGCCTCATACCAGAATCGCATTCCCGCCGCGACCTTCTGTTGCTCGCCTCGAGGCGCCGCGCCCTCGCGGCGCTTCCCGCGGGGCGAGGGCGCCCGGCCTCCACGTATAGAAAGGAAAGAGCGCGTCGCGATTCCACGCCTTTCTCGCTTTTTCATCCGTAACAAGATCGTTCACGGGTGTGAAGAGTTTTGTTGCCATTGAACTTACGCGCACGGGGCCCGGCGGCGGACGCGGGGCACTTGCGCGGGGCGCCGAGGCCCCGTATGGTGTGCGCGCCATGAACATGCTGCTGATTTTCCCGATCGTGCTGCTCTCGTACGCGGCAATGCATGCGTACATGGGGGTCAAGCTCGTCCGGGCCTGCCCGCGGCTCCGCCCCTTCTCGGCCTGGCTCCTGATCGTCTTCACCGGCCTGTTCGCCGCCCCGTTCCTGACGCGCTGGTTCGGCAACCGGGGCTATCCGGTCCTGGCGGCGCTGGCCGGCGCGGCCGGGTATTCCTGGGTCGCGATCGTGTTCTGGTTCTTTTCCATCGGGCTCCTGCTGGACGCCTGGAACCTGGCGATCCGCGCGGCTTCTCTCTTTTCGGGCGGGTTGGCCCGCGTCCGAATCCCGCCCCGGCCGGCCGTCCTGGCCAACGGCGCGGTGATCCTGCTGGCCGTCGCCTGGGGCGCCATCGAGGCCCGCGGGCTCCGCGTGGAAACCGTGATCCTGCAGACCGACCGGCTGCCCGAGGGGACGCGCTACCGCGTCGTCCAGGTTTCCGACCTGCACCTGACGGCGCGACGCGGCGGCCGCATGCTGGCGAAGATCGGGGATGCGGTGCGGGAGTTGAAGCCCGACCTCCTCGTGAGCACGGGCGATCTCATCGATGCGCCGCTCCGCCAGCTCGCGGACCAGGCTTCGGCCATGGCCGGGTGGCAGGCCCGCGGCGGCTTTTTCGGAGTGCTCGGCAACCACGAGTACTTCACGGGGCTGCGCGAGTCGCTGGCGTTTCACCAGGCCGCCGGCCTGCGCCTGCTGCGCGCCGCGGCGGCGGAGCCCCTGCCCGGCCTGTGGCTGGCGGGCGTGGACGATCCCGCGGGCTGGCTGACCCGGCAACCGCATTTCGCCGACGAGCGTCCCCTGGCGGCAGCCCGGCCGCCGGATGGATTCGTGATCCTGCTCAAGCACCAGCCGCTGGTCAGCCGGGAGGCGGGCGCATGGTCTGACCTCCAACTTTCCGGCCACACGCACGGGGGGCAGATGTTCCCGTTCGAGTGGTTCCTGAAGCCGATCTATCCCTGGCGGAGGGGCCTGCACGATATCGCGCCCGGGCGCCGGCTCTACGTGAGCCGCGGCGCCGGCACGTGGGGCCCGCCCCTGCGGCTCTTCGCGCGGCCGGAGATCACGCTGATCGTATTGGAGGGGCGAGCTCCCGCGAACCCGATCGCGGCGTCGCGGGAGCTCCGCCCTCCAGATCCGGGAACGGCGGGAACCCTACAACCGGCCCAGCTTTCTTGCGGCGGACACGATCCGTTCGGCCCGGTCCAAGCGGAGCAACGCGTCCACGTAGACGATAACATGCGCCGCGACGCCGGCCCACAACCCGCCGCACCGCCAGCAGACCACGGCGAAAATCGCGAAACACAGCGCGGATATCCTGAAATGCATGACCCAATGCAGCAGGCCGGGAATACAAAAACCCAAGAGGAACAGGAGCCCCTCCCCGGCGCGCGATGGCCCGTCCGGCAGGCGCGTCATTTCGACTTCCGTTTCCGGTAGGCGGCATCGAACGCTTCCCGCAGCCCCGCATCGCGCGGCGCGGCCGGCGCAGCCACCAGACCATTGGCGGTTCGGCGAACCGTGGCCGCTGGGCCGTCCAGGGAGAAGACACGATACCCATCGGCGGTCCGCCGCACCGTCGCCCGATCAACCGGCGTGGTGACGATCGCGCCGCCTCCCGCGGTTTCCCTGGCGCGGAATCCGGCCGTGGGCGAGGCGCCGCGTGCGATGAACCCGTCCGGGGTGCGGCGAATCAGGATGGACCGGCCTGCGGCATCCACCAGGCGGAATCCGTCGCTTGTTCTGGTCAACGTGCGGGTCCCGCCCTGCGGTCCCTGGAGAACGTAGCCGCCGGCCGTGGCCCGGACGCGCGCCCCGTCCCGCGCCAGCCACGCGACCAACGCCTCCTCGTCCGCCCCGCCTGCCGCACCGGCGGCCAGCAGCGCCATACAGCCGGCCAGGACGATCCGGTTCATGATTTTATAATACACAAACCGGCGCAGGCGGAACATCCGAAATCGCCCTCTCGCCTTTTCTCGCCGGCCCGGTATGATGAGCGACGAGGTGGCCGCTTGAACATCGCCGAGTTTATCGCGAAGTGGCAGAAGGTGGAGTTGAAGGAGCGATCCGCCGCACAGGAGCATTTCCTCGACCTGTGCGAGGTCCTCGGCCACCCCAAGCCCGCCGAGGCGGACCCCACGGGCGAGACGTACGGCTTCGAGCGGGGCGCGGCCAGGCACGGCGGCGGCGACGGCTTCGCCGACGTGTGGAAGAAGGGCTTCTTCGGCTGGGAATACAAGGGCCGGCACAAGGATCTCGACGCCGCCTACGACCAGTTGCTGCTCTATCGCGACGCGCTGGAGAATCCGCCGTTGCTGGTGGTCTGCGACATGGACCGCCTCGTCGTCCACACCAACTTTACCCGCACGGCCTCCGCGACGCACGAGCTGGCGCTCGACACGCTGGGCGAACCGCGCAGCCTGGAGATCCTGCGGGCCGTTTTCTTCGAGCCCGAGAAGCTGCGCCCCGGCAAGACCAGCGCGGCCATCACGCAGGAGGCCGCCCGGCAATTCGCCGGGATCGCCGAAACCATGCGGGCGCGCGGCCTCGACTCCGGCCGGGTCGCGCACTTCCTGGACCGGATCGTCTTCTGCCTCTTCGCCGAGGACATCGGCCTGCTGCCGGATCGGATTTTCACGCGCATCACCGAAAAGGCCGGCGGGGACCCCGAAAAATTCGGCCGCTTTCTGGGCCAACTCTTCGAGGCCATGGCCCGGGGCGGGGAGTTCGGCCTGGAGAGCATCCGCCATTTCAACGGCAGCCTCTTCGACGACGCCTCCGGCCTCCCCCTCTCGGCGGAGGAAATCCGGCGGATCACCGAGGCCGCCCGGCTCGATTGGAGCGCCGTGGACCCCTCCATCTTCGGCACGCTCTTCGAGCGCGGCCTGGACCCGGCCAAGCGTTCCCAGCTCGGCGCGCACTTCACGGGCAAGGAGGACATCGAAACCCTCGTGGACGCCGTGATCCTGCAGCCCCTTCGCCGGGAATGGGAAGAGGCCAGGACCGTCATCCGGAGCCTGTTGACCACGGGGAAGAAAACGGCGGCCGGGGCCGCCGGCCCCGGGCCGGCCTCACCGCGGCCGGCTGCAGCCAAGCCTCCGAATCCTGCCGCGCGGAAAAAGGCCCGCGGCGAGGCGGAGCGCATCCTGCACCGGTTCCTCGCGCGGCTGCAATCGGTCAAGGTGCTCGATCCCGCCTGCGGGTCCGGCAATTTCCTCTATGTCGCGCTCCAGAAACTCAAGGACCTGGAGAAAGAGGTCATCCTGCATTCCATGGGAAACGGCCTGGGCTCCTTCCTGCCCATGGTCGGCCCGTGGCAGCTCTATGGCCTCGAGCTCAACCCCTACGCCCACGACCTGGCCCAGATGACCGTCTGGATCGGCTGGCTCCAGTGGATCAAGTTCAACGGCTTCGGCTCGCCCCAGGAACCCATCCTCCGGCCCATGACCGGCAACTTCCAGTGCCGCGACGCCATCCTCAACGCCGACGGGACCGAACCCGACTGGCCGCGCGTGGACTTTATCGTCGGCAACCCGCCGTTCCTGGGCGGCAAGATGCTCCGGCGTGAACTGGGCGACGGCTACATGGACCGCCTGTTCGCCCTCTGGAACGACCGCGTGCCCCGCGAGGCCGACCTGTGCTGCTACTGGTTCGAAAAGGCCCGCGCCCACATCGAGGCCGGCGGCGGCAAGCGCGCCGGCCTCCTCGCCACGCAGGGCATCCGCGGCGGCGCCAACCGCGAAGTCCTCAAACGGATCAAGGAAACCGGCGACATCTTCTGGGCCGTCTCGGACAAGGATTGGTTCCTCGACGGCGCCAACGTCCACGTCAGCCTCATCGCCTTCGACAACGGCTCCGAAACCGACCGATACCTAGACGGTCTAGGTATCCAGACCATCAACGCCAATTTGACGCCCGCAACCGGCGATCTCACGACGGCCAGGCCTATCACGGAGAATAGGGGCGTGGGTTTCATGGGCACCACCAAGCAAGGGCCTTTCGATGTTTCCGAAGAACTGGCCTTGAAATGGCTGCAGGAGCCCAACCCGAACGGCAGGCCCAATTCGGATGTCGTGGTCCCCTGGCTGAACGGCATGGACGTGACGCGCCGGAGCCGGGGCATGTGGATCGTTGACTTTTTCAATATGACCGAATCCGAGGCGTCGCAATATGCGGCCCCCTTCAAGTATCTGTCCGAGCATGTCAAAGCCATGCGGGACGCCAACCCGCGTGCCTGGTATCGAAAAGAATGGTGGCAACTTTACGCTCAACGACCGGAAATGAGGCGAGCGATAGAGCCTCTTCATCGTTTTCTCGTCACTCCGACAGTATCAAAGCATCGTCTCTTTGTTTGGCAGACTGTTCCCAACAATCCGGATCACCAGCTCATCGTCTTCGCCCGTTCCGACGACTATTTCTTTGGCGTTTTGCATTCCCGCGCGCACGAGGTGTGGGCGCTAAAACTAGGGACCCGACTGGAGACGCGGCCACGCTACACCCCGACGACGTGTTTCGAGACGTTTCCGTTTCCGGCTGTAGGGGCGTCGCTTGCCGACGCCCGCGCCCGGGCTTCGCAAGCGAAGCCCCTACAGGAGGCCATCGCCGACGCCGCGCGGGAGTTGAACGAACTGCGCGAGCGGTGGCTGAATCCGCCGGAATGGACGCGGGAGGAAATCCTGGAATTCCCCGGCACGCCCGGCGGGCCGTGGGCTCGGTACCTCGCGCCCGGCACGAGCGCCGTCCGCTACCCGCGCCTCGTCCCGCGGGACGAGGCCTGCGCGAAGCACTTGAAAAAGCGCACCCTGACGGCGCTGTACAACGAGCGCCCCGCCTGGCTGGACCAGGCCCACCGGAAACTCGACGCCGCGGTCTTCGCCGCCTACGGCTGGCCCGCCGATCTTCCCGACGAGGCGATCCTGGAGCGCCTGCTGGCTTTGAACCGGGAACAGGCGGTGGCGACGGACTGAAGGAAGCTTTCCCGGAGACCCCGTACGGGTGAGAGGCGGCACGAACGGCGTCGCGGGAGCTCCGCCCGACAGGATTTCCAAACATTGGAAAAAACGGCCGGTATTTTTCCAATGATTGGAAAAGTCGGGGGGTGGTTTTTCCAATGATTGGAAAATAAGGCCCGAATTTTTCCAATGTTTGGAAAAAACGGCGGATAATTTTCCAATCATTGGAAACGGGCGGCGGCGAGCGCCGCCCCTACTTCCCGACGCCGTGGCACTTCTTGTATTTCTTGCCGCTGCCGCAGGGGCAGGGATCGTTGCGGCCGACCTTGGCCTCGTCGCGCTTGAAGGTCTCGCCCTTGGCGGTGAGGGCCGCCTGCATGGCGGCCTCGGCGCCGGGCGGCGCGGCGGCCGCGCCGGCCGGGGCGCGCGCGGGCGCGCGGTGCGCGCCCAGCGTGGAGACCTCGTCGTGGACGTAGACCTGGGACAGCGTCGCGGCGAAGCTGCGGAAGGCCTCGGCCGAGGTGGCGGAGCGGAACATGCGCGCGGCGATGTCCGCCTTGATGCGGTCCATCAGGTCGGAGAACATGGAGTAGGCCTCGTGCTTGTACTCGACGAGCGGGTCGCGCTGCCCGTAGGCCCGCAGGCCGACGCCCTGGCGCAGGGTGTCCATGTTGCGCAGGTATTCCTGCCAGTGGGTGTCCACGGCCTGGACGATGATGAACCGCTCCATGCCGGTCAGGGAATCCTGGTTCTCCAGGCGCGCCTTGACCTCGTAGGCCTTGCGCACGCGCTCCGATACCTTGAGGGTCAAGGCCTCGGCCCCGTCGACGCCGGCAAGCTCGTCGAACTTCAGGCCGACCGGGAAGGTGCTGTTGACCCAGCCGATGAACTCGTGCCGGGCCTTTTCGCCGTCCTCCGCGAAGAGGTCTTCCGCGCGGGCCTGGACGACATCCTCGACGACGTTGAAGAGGTGCTTGCGCGGCTCGGGATCGGCGACGACGTCGCTGCGGAAGCCGTAGATGATCTCGCGCTGCTTGTTCATCACGTCGTCGTATTCGAGCGTGCGCTTGCGGATGGAGAAGTTGTGCTGCTCGACGCGGCGCTGGGCGGTCTCGATGGAGCGGTTGAGCCAGGGGTGCTCGAGGACCTCGCCCTCCTGGATGCCGAGCCGCTCCATGATGCGCGAGATGCGGTCGGACCCGAACAGGCGCATGAGGTCGTCCTCGAGCGAGACGTAGAAGCGCGAGGAGCCGGGATCGCCCTGCCGGGCGCAGCGGCCGCGCAACTGGCGGTCGATGCGGCGGGACTCGTGGCGCTCGGAGCCGATGACGTGGAGGCCGCAGGGTTTCTCCAGCAGCAGTTGGCGCAGCTTCTGGCCATCCACCTTCTCGTCCAGCGGGCGGGCGGACTTGACGATCTCGCGGTCGAGCCAGACCACGCCCTCGCCCAGCTTGATGTCCGTGCCGCGGCCGGCCATGTTGGTGGCGATGGTCACGGCGCCCTTCTGGCCGGCGAGCGCGACGATCTCGGCCTCGCGCTGGTGGTTCTTGGCGTTGAGCACGTTGTGAGGGATGCCGGTGCGCCGGAGCATGCGGCTGATCAGCTCCGAGGTTTCCACGGAGATGGTGCCCACCAGCACGGGCTGGCCCTGCTTGTGGCACTCCTCGATCTCGGCGATGATGGCGTTGAACTTCTCGCGCTGGGTCTTGTAGATGAGGTCGTTGTTGTCCACGCGCCGGACGGGGCGGTTGGTCGGGATAACAATGACGTCGAGCTTGTAGATCTGGTGGAACTCGTCGGCCTCGGTCTCCGCCGTGCCGGTCATGCCGGCGAGTTTCTTGTACATGCGGAAGTAGTTCTGGATCGTGATCGTCGCGAGGGTCTGCGTCTCGCGCTCGATGGTCACGCCCTCCTTGGCCTCGACGGCCTGGTGGAGGCCGTCGCTCCAGCGGCGGCCGGCCATCAGGCGGCCGGTGAACTCGTCGACGATGATGACCTGGTTGTCCTGGACGACGTACTGGACGTCCTTCTCGTAGACCGTGTAGGCGCGGATGAGCTGGTCGACGGCATGGATGCGCTCGCTGCGGTCGGCGAAGAGGTTCTGGATATCCTGCCGCTTCTTGAACTTCTCCTCGTCGGAAAGCGCCGTGTCGCCGTCGAGGGCGGAGAGGGCCGAGATGAGATCGGGCACGACGTACATCTCGGGGTCGTTGGGGCTCAAGGCCTCGCAGCCCTTCTCCGTGAGGCTGGCGTCGTTGCCCTTCTCGTCGATGGTGAAGTAGAGCTCCTCGCGCAGGGCGCGGGCCTCGTCCTTGCGCATGTCCGTCAGGAAGGCCGAGTTGATCTTCTCCAGCAGGCGGCGCGGGTGCGGCTCCTCGAGGAGGTGCTGGAGTTGCTTGTTCTTCGGCATGCCCTGGTGGACCTGGTAGAGCTTGCGCTGGGCCTCTTCGTCCTCCTGCCGGTCGATCAGCGTCTTCGCCTCCGTGATGAGGCGGGTGCAGAGGTCGCGCTGGCGGCGGACGAGGCGCTCCACGTGCGGCTTGAGCTCGTGGTACTGCGTGGTCGAGTACGGCGCGGGGCCGGAGATGATCAGCGGCGTGCGGGCCTCGTCGATCAGGATGGAGTCCACCTCGTCGATGATCGCGTAGAAGTAGCCGCGCTGGACCTGTTCCTCGGGGCGGTAGGCCATGCCCTTGTCGCGCAGGTAGTCGAAGCCGAACTCGCTGTTGGTGCCGTAGGTGATGTCGCGGCCGTACTGGATGCGGCGCTCCTCGGGGTCCATCGAATTCTGGATGCAGCCGACCGTCAGGCCGAGGTACTGGTAGACCGCGCCCATCCATTCCGAGTCGCGGCGGGCGAGGTAGTCGTTGACCGTCACGATGTTGACGTTCTCGCCGGTGAGCGCGTTGAGGTAGGCGGGCATGGTGGCGACGAGGGTCTTGCCCTCGCCGGTGGCCATCTCGGCGATCTTGCCCTGGTGCAGGACGATGCCGCCGAGGATCTGGACGTCGAAGGGCACCATGTCCCAGACAAGCGGGTGGCCGCAGACCTGGATGGTCCGGCCAACCATGCGGCGGCAGGCGTTCTTGACGACGGCGAACGCCTCGCACATCAGGTCGTCCACCGTCTGCCCCTGGGCGAGGCGGTGCTTGAACTCGAGGGTCTTGGCCTTCAGGGCCTCCTCGGGCAGCGCCTGGTACTCGACTTCCAGTTCGTTGACGCGGGCGACCAGCGGGCGCAGCAGCTTCACGTCGCGCTCGTTCTTCGTGCCCAGTATTTTTTTAAGAATCCAGTTCAGCATGGAAACACCTTTTCCCGGGCGTACCCGGGCGATGCAGGCGGACAGAGTACGGGGCGATGGGGTTTAATGCAAGCGCCGGCGCGACGGACGCTTGACCCGGTCCCGACGGCCCCGCACACTGGGGTTCATGCACGAAGCCGAAGAAGCCGATGCGCCCCGGCCGGGACGGATCCGCCGGATCGCGCAAGGACTGCTCCTCGCGGCGCTGGCCGCGGGGCTCCTGGTCGCCGGGCTGGAACTCGCGTATCGCCGGCAGTGGGTGGACACGTACAAGCCGGAACTGCGGGCCTACAACCCGCCGTCCGCCCTGGGCCCGTACGACCCGCGCGAAACGGTCGTGATCCTGGGCGACAGTTTCACGGCCGGCTGGGGCACGTACCCGGACCTCCTGCGCGAGCGGCTTCCCTACCTGCGCATCGTCAACGCGGGGGTGCCGGGCACGGGCATCGCGCAGGCCCGCCTCATCGCCCGCCGGCGGCTGGCGCAGTTCCCCCCGCGCCTCTGCATCTACCAGTTGTACGCGGGCAACGAGCTGTTCGACCTCCGCTACCCGTCCCGCGGCGAGGCCCTCGGGCCCGCGCGCAAGGCCTACTGGGCCGTCGCCAACCGGCTCCGGTTCGCGTCGTTCCTGAACTACCGGCTGGGCCAGGTCCGGCACGGCGCGCGCCTCGCCACGCGCCCGGAGACACGCCCTGCCCCGCCGGCGGCGGCGGAGGCGCCGTTCTCCGTGGAGAAGTACGACGCCCGCGAAAAGCTCTACCTCGCCGCGGAGCCGTCGCTGCTGGAGGACCAGGTCCTCGTTCGCGGCGAGCGGGCGCACGACTACGGGCGGCTGATGGGCGAACTCCGGGAGTTGCACGCCCTCTGCCGGGCGCGCGGGAGCCGGCTCGCGCTGCTCGTGATCCCCCACGCGTGCCAGGTCCACCCCGCGTACCTGGACCGGATGCGACAACTCGGCGCGCGGTTCGAGCAGCCGGATCGGATGCCGGAACTCGAGTATCCCTTCCTGTCGGGCCTCCGCGCGGCATTCGAGGGCGAGGCCGACGTGGAGATCATCGACGCGCTGCCCGACCTGCAGCAGGCGGAAGCGCGGGGCGAAACGGTTTATTTCCAGAACGACGGGCATCTGAACGCCCGCGGCCAGCGGCTAGTCGCGGACCGGCTGGCGCCGCTGCTGGAGCCGCTGGCCGGCGGCAAATGAGTCGCCCGCCGCGAGGCGATAGCGGTACGTCCGGCCGGCGTGGTTCCGCAGCAGGAGATCCCGCCCTTTCCGCCCGAGGATATAGTCCGGCGAGACGGGCACCTTCCCGCCGCCGCCGGGCGCGTCGATCATGAACATGGGCGCGGCGTAGCCGCTGGTGTGCCCGTGCAGGCCGCGCAGGATTTCCAGGCCGTCCGCCACGGAGGCCCGGAACGCCGACGCGCCGACCACCGCGTCGCACTGGTGCAGGTAGTAGGGCTTCACGCGCATCCGCAGCAGGCCGCGCATGAGGCGGCGGATCGTGTCGGGCGAGTCGTTGATCCCGCGCAGCAGGACCGTCTGGCTGCCCATGGGCACACCGGCGTCCGCGAGGCGGGCGCAGGCGCGCTTCGCCTCCGGCGTCAGTTCGTCCGGGTGCGCGAAGTGCACGCTGACCCAGAGCGGCTGGCATTTTCCCAGCAGTCGCGCCAGGGCCGGCGTCACGCGTTGCGGCAGGACCGCGGGCACACGGGTGCTGATGCGAAGGAGCTCGAGGTGCGGGATGTGCCGGAGTTCCCAGAGCAGCCATTTCAGTTTCTCGTCCGAAAGCAGCAGCGGCTCGCCGCCCGAGATCACCACGTCGCGGATTTCCTGGTGCGCGCGGAGATAGGCCAGCGCGCGGCGCCAGTTGGCGCGGGAGGAGAGCCCCGCCCCGTCGCCCGCGAGGCGCGCGCGCGTGCAGTAGCGGCAGTAGGCCGGGCAGGCCCCCGTGACCAGGAACAGCGCGCGGTCCGGATACGTGTGCACCAGGCAGGGGACGGGACGATGCTTCTCCTCGCCCAGCGGGTCCTCGTACTCCCCCGCCCCGCGCCGGGTCTCGGCCATCGTCGGCACCACGACCCGGCGCAGCGGCGACGCCGGGTGCAGCAGCGACGCATAGTAGGGAGTGACCGCGACGGGAAGCCGGAGCGGCCGGCCATCGAGGGCCGCGGCCTCCTCCGGCGCCAGGGGAAACAGGCGCTCCAGGTCCGCCGCCGTCCGGGAGGCGTGCCGCGCCTGCCAGCGCCAATCGTTCCAGTCGCGGGCGGCAGCGCCGGGAAAGAAACGGCGGCGGAAGGCTGCGAGGTCGGCGGGCATGGTCGCGTCAGCCCAACTGGAAATTCTTCTCCGCCATGGCCGCGATGGAGCGGCCGATGCTGATCGAGGCGGTCGCGGCGGGCGACGGGGCGTTGAGGACGTGGACCATGCGCTCGGCCTCGACGATCTTGAAGTCGTCGATCGGCGCGCCGTCCGGCCCGACGGCCTGCGCGCGGACGCCGGCGCCGCCGGGCGTGAGGTCGTCCATGCCGATCTCGGGCATGAGCTTCTGGAGCGCGCGGACGAAGGCCTTCTTGCTGAACGAGCGGTAGAACTCCCCGAGGCCCATGCGCCAGTGCTTGGCGAACAGCTTGAGCGCGCCGGGATAGGTGAAGGTCTCGAACGAGTCGCGCAGGGAGAAGCTGGTCTTCGTGTAGCCCTCGCGCTTGAACGCCAGCACGGCGTTCGGGCCCGCCTCCACGCCGCCCTTGATCATGCGGGTGAAGTGGACGCCGAGGAACGGAAACTGCGGATCGGGCACGGGATAGACCAGGTGGCGGACGAGGTGGTGCTTGTCCGGCGCGAGCTCGTAGTACTCGCCGCGGAACGGGACGATTTTCACGCCGGGATTCACGCCGCAGAGCCGGGCCACGCGGTCCGACTGCAGGCCGGCGCAGTTGACGAGGTGCCGGGCCTTCACCACGCCCTGCGCGGTCTCCAGCGCCAGGCCGCCGGTTTCGCGCCGGACGCCGGTCACGCGCGCCGACGTGCGGATCTCGCCCCCGCCCTCGCGGACGATCCGGGCAAACGTCTCGGTGACCTGCGTGTAATCCACGATGCCCGTCGTCGGGACCAGCAGCCCGGCGACGCCGGTGACGTGGGGTTCTTGCTCGCGGATGCCCTCCGGGGTGAGCCGGCGGATACCGTCCAGGCCGTTCGCCCGGCCGCGCTCCTCCAGGCGGTTGAGCGCCGGGATCTCCTCCTCCGAGGTGGCCACGACGATCTTGCCGCAGCGCTCGTGGGCGATGCCGCGCTCGGCGCAGAAGCGGTACATCGCCTCGCGGCCCGTGGTGCAGTTCAGCGCCTTGAGCGAGCCGGGCTTGTAGTAGAGGCCCGAATGGATCACCCCGCTGTTGTTGCCGGTCTGGTGCGCGGCGAGTTTCGGTTCCGCCTCGAGGACCGCGACCGAGCGCCCGGGTTTTTCGAGCAGGGCCATGGCCGTCGCCACGCCCACGATGCCGCCGCCGACGATCGCCACGTCAAAGGTTTTCGATTCCTGCACGGTATTCTCCTGCCGGTTGTGCCACCGGGGCATGTTACATGGCACACCGGCGGCCGGTCCATCAAGGTCTTTCTGGGGCGGGGCGGACCCGGCGGGCTAAATGCCGCCGCCCGTGTCGTCCTTCGGCGGGGGCGCGAGCCAGCCCGCGCGGCGTCGCTCCTGGCAGCGCGGCGAGCCCTGCACCTCGCGCAGGATGCGCACGAGGTACTCGCCGATGACGCCGAGGGCCAGGAGGATGAGCCCGGCGGAGAGGGAGACCATGACCATCAGGGAGGTCCACCCCTCCACGTTGATGTTCTGCGCGTAGTACCGGTAAACCGTGCGGATCACGTACGCCACGCTGAAAAGGCAGAACCCGAACCCGGCGGCCGCCATGGCGTGCAGCGGCAGCATGCCGACGTTGCAGACATAGTCGAGGGCCATGCGCAACTGCTTGTACAACGAGTAGTTCGTCCGGCCGGCGAACCGAGGCTCGTGCCGCACCGGCACATTGATGATCCGGCGCGTGGTCTGGTAGATCAGGGCGGCCAGGGCCGGGTTGCGCGTCCGCCACCGGATCAGCGAATCCACCACCGGGCGGCGCAGCGCGCGGAAGCTGGAGGAACACAGGCCGCGCGGGAGCTTGAACGCGCGCCGGTTCAGGAACCGGATCAGCGCGGAGCCCGCGTTCCGGTACCAGCGGTGGTGCTTCTCCTGGAAGCACCCGATCGCGGCGTCCATCTCCGGGTGCGCCGCCAGCGCCTCGATCAGCAACGGGATCTGGTCCGGCGGCTGCTGCAGGTCGTCGTCCATCGTCACCACGATGTCGCCTCGCGCGAGGGACAAGCCGAACAGGGTCGCCCGGTGCTGGCCGTAGTTGAGCATCAGGCTGACGGCCGCCACCCGCGGATACTCCCGGGCCAGCCGCTCCAGGACCGGCCATGTGTCGTCCGGCGAGGCGTCGTCCACGAGGATAATCTCGTAAGGCCGCGCCAGGCCGTCCAAGGTCGCCGTCAACTGCCGGACCAGTTCGGGCAGGCAGTCCGCCGAGTGGTAGACGGGAATCACCACGGAAAGCAGTTTGCCGTTTTCGCTCATCCCGATCCCCCGCCCCCGGCCGCCGAAACGAGACGGAAGAGCCCCCGCCCGTCCGGCAATGTCCGCACCTTGTCCAACCGCGCCTCCCGCCCGGCGTGCTCGCGCAGCCAGGCCGCGATGATGTCCCCGAAGTTCTCGTTGAAAAGGATAAACAAGATTTCCGGATTATCAACTGCGCGCGGGAGCACCTCGGCGCCGCGGGCCAGCCCGTGCCGGTCCAGCACGGCGTAGAACAGCGGTGAAAACGTCGCCCAGCCGGCGGGCAGGATGTTCTCGGGGTACGACCGGCGCGCGCGCAACGGATGCATGGCCTCGAGGCGCAGGCCGATCGCGGGTTCGGTCACGAACAGCGTGGACGCCGGATACGCCCGGAGGACCGCGGCGCTTTCGTCCAGGATCGCGCGGTCCGCGCGGTTCTGCCGGCTCCAGGCCGCCGCCTCCGCGATCCAGGGGACGGCCACCGCCAGGACGGCCGCCCACCCCAGCGCGCCCTCGACGCGCCCGGCCTTGCGCGGCGGGGCCCCGGCGGCCAGGAACACGAGCGCCGAGGCCGCGGCCAGGAACGAGGGCGCGCCGACGCGCGGGGGAAACCGGTACAGCAGCGCGACGCCCAGCATGATCGCCAGCGCGTACGCGGCGTACGCCAGCCGCCGGCCCCGCCGGTCCGACAGGCGGCAGGCCGCCAGCAGAGCCAGGCCCAGCAACAGCAAGTGGCGGCGGTAGCGCGTCCAGAAAACCCGCAGGCCCTCCGCGGCGTAGCCGGGCGGCGCGCGGCGGGCGAGATCGGTACGCGCCACGATCTCCTCGAAGCGCGCCCGCGTGAAGATCTCCTCGTCGAAGAAGAACCAGTGGGTCAGCGCGCGGTAGTCGTTCGCGGACCAGTCCACGGCCGCCCACAAGGCGGCGTTGTTCGTGTTCGCCTGGGCGACGGGGAAATCCATGAACCGGCCGCGGGCGAGGTTGTAGCCGGCGTACGCCCGGTACGCCGCGGGCACGAAGCGCGGGGCCGCGAGCGTGTTCAGCGCCACGGCCAGGACCAGCGGCGCCAGGAAGAACGGGACCCGGCGCGACGCCAGGCCCCGCCAGGCGACCGGCGCCGCCAGCAGCGCGACCAGGTAAAACCCGTCCACCCGCACCAGGTAGCTGCCGGCGAGCGCGCACCCGAGCGCGGCGGCGGCCGCGCGCGAAGGCGGGGCGCCCCGGCGCGAATACCAGGCCAGCAGCGCGTTGACGCCCAGCATCATGCTCGCGGAGTTGAAGCTCACGCGGAGCAGAAACCCGGCATAGAAGGAAAGGTAGAGGACGCCCGCCGCCCGCTTCCAGCCTCGCGGCCCCGGCAGCGCGGCCAGCGCGGAGAGAAAGAGGCCGAGACTCGCCGCGTGCGCCAGGGCCAGCGAAAGGCCGTACCACGGGACCGCCGGCGCGAGGCGGTACAGCGCCAGCAGCATCTTACCGAACAACATGGAAATGAACGGCGCCTCGAACCCGCTCTCCAGGTTGCGCAGGATGCCGACGTCGTCGCTGATCAGGAACGCGGGATGCCCGAACGCCCACAGGCCGGCGACGAACAACAGGGCGCCCAGCCAGGGCCCGAACCGGGTCCAGGCCCGCGACGCGGGCCCGGCGCGAAATCCGGCGTCATTCATCAGTACATCTTCCCGGCGCGCCCGCGCGGCGTCAACGCCATTCGGCCGCTTGCGACGCCTCCGCTTCCCTGTTATACGTGCCGCGCATGAAGACCGGGGAGGTCCAACGGCCGAGGGTCTGCTGCCTGGGCGACACGGTCCCGATCGGCCGGGCGGAAGCGGAAATACGGCGGCTGGGCGGGCCGGCCGCGGCGGGCCGGCTCTGGAATCCGGCGGGCCCGGCCGATGTCATCTTCCTCAACCTCGAAGCGGCCGTCTGCCGCGCGTCCGTCCCCCGCGCCGACAAGCGCTACAACCTGCGGGCCGATCCGGCCGTGCTCGAGGCCTTCGATCCGCGCGTCATCGCCGGCCTGGCGAACAACCATGTCATGGATTTTGGCGAGGCCGGATTGGCCGAAACCCTAGAGCAGTTGGATGCCCGCGGCCTTCGCCACGTCGGGGCGGGCCGCAACCTGGACGAGGCCCGGCGGCCGGCCCTCGTCGACGTCCGCGGCCTGCCCCTGGCGTTCCTGGCGGCCGCCGACCCGCGCTTTAGCCCGGCGACCGACCGGTCGCCCGGCACGTTCCCCGCGATCCCGGAACTCCTGGCCGAGTCCATCGCGGAGGCCTGCAGGGAAGGCCGGACCGTGATCGTGGCCGTTCACGCGGGCATGGAATTCTCATCCGTTCCTTTCCCCGCGACGGTCCGCCTGGCCGACCGCTGCCTGGACGCCGGGGCGCGGCTCGTTGTCTTTCATCACGCGCATTGTCCGAGCGGGATACGGCAGGACGAACGCGGCCTGGTCCTGTTCGGCACCGGGAAGCACGTCTTTTCCGCGGGCGATTTCGCCGGCGGCCGCCGCCTGAAGGCCCGGCTCCTGCGTCCCGCGCGGCGCAGCGCCGCGTGGCTCGTGACCCTGCCCCGCCCGTCCTGCGAGTTGCACCCCTTCGTCATCGGGGAGGACGGTTTGCCCGGCGAGCCGACGGAGGACGAGGCGCGTGCGATCCGGGACGAGGTCGCGCGGAATTCCCGCCGCCTGGCCCGCCCGCTCGCCCTCTCGGCCGCGCGGCTCCAGACGTTCCTGCGGCCCGCCTTTCTCGGGCTCAACGCGGAGGCCTACCGGGACATGCTCCGCCGGCACGGCCTCCGGCGCATGTGGGCCGCCCTGCGGGAAGGAGTGCGGGCGCAAGGCGCCGGTGAGCGCGTTCTCCCGGTCCTGCGCCGGCTTCTCTTCTGGCTCTTGCCGATCCTGATCCTGGCCTTCATCTTCCGCCGGATCGATTGGCCCATGTTCCGCGTGAATTTCTCGCGGGCGGCGCCCGGCCTGGTGCTGCTCGGCCTGCTGTACTACCCGCTGGTGATCCTGGTCGGCGCGCTGCGCTGGCGGCTGCTCCTGAACCAGTTCGACCGGGCGCGGGTCGGATTCGGATTCGCGCTGAAGCACTACTGGATCGGTCTGGCGCTCGGCCTGTTCGGCCCGGCCTCCATCGGGTGGGACGCGTACCGGCTGGTCGCGGCCGGGCGCCGCCTCGGTCGCTACGCGCCGGGCGCCGCCGCGATCGCCACGGAAAAACTCCTCGCGCTGGTCACGTGCGCGGGCCTGGTTGTCGGGCTGTACCCGCTGGTGCCCATCGAAACGGGGCCCGCGGCCCGGGCGGTACTGACGACCGCCTGCGCGCTGCTCGGGGCGGCCGGCCTGCTGTTCCTGGTCCTCGTCCTGGCCCGGCGCCGCCTCGACCGCCTCGTCGGCGCGCTGGCCGCCCGGCTGCTGCGGCGCGCGCCCGGCGCGGAACCCGCCTCGCTGATCGAGCCCGTGACCTCGTGGCGCCTGCTGCGGGGCACGCTGGCCCTGTCGCTGGCCAACCTGCTCATCGCGGCGCTGGGCAACCAGATCTTCTTCCGCGCCGTCGGCTGGCCGATCCCGTTTCTCGCCAACCTGTTCGTGCTGCCGGTGTTGATGTTCGTCTTCCTGCTGCCGATCTCGTTCGGGAGCCTGGGCATCCGCGAGGGCGCGTACATCCTGCTCTACGGCCTGTTCGGCGTGCCGCCGGAGACCGCGCTGCTGGTGAGTTTCTTCAACCTCGCGGGCCTGCTTTTCAACACGCTGATCGGCGGTATAGTAGTGGCCATGCACGGCACCCTGCGAAAAACGGAGGCCCGGCCTGCCTGACGGCCCATCCATCCTGATCCTCGGCGCGGGCATCTACCAGGTGCCGTTGATCCGGCAGGCGCGCGCCATGGGCCTGCACACCCTGGTCGCCAGCCGGCCCGGCCCCTATCCCGGCTTCGCGCTGGCCGACCGGGTCTTTCACGTGGACACGACCGACGCGGAAGCCGTGCTCAACGTCGCGCGGTCGGAAAAGATCGCGGGCATCTGCACCACGGGGACCGACGTCGCGCTCGCGGCGCTGGGCCGCGTCGCGGACGCGCTGGGTCTGCCCGGCCCTTCCGCGGCGGCGACGGCGATCGCCACGAACAAACTGCTCATGCGGCGGGCGGGCCGGCAGGCCGGCGTCCGGATGCCGGACTTCCGCGCCGTGCGGACGGCCGCGGAGGCGCGGACCGCCGCCCGGGAACTGGGCTACCCGGTCATGTTCAAGGCCGTGGACAGCTCGGGCAGCCGGGGTATCGTGAAGGTCGGCGGCCTCGACGACGTGGAGCGCGCCGTCGCCAAGGTCCGCGCCGTGACCCGGCACGACGACTTTCTCGTCGAGCAGTTCATCGAGGGGACGGACTGCGGCGCGGAGGCGTTCGTCCAGCACGGGCGCGTGGTCTTTCTCCTGCCGACCGGCTGCACGGTGTTCGAGGGCGACGCCCACGTCCCCGTCGGGCACCACCTGCCGCACCCCGAGGGCCTGGCCCGGCTCGACGATATCCGCGACCAGGTCGAGCGCTGCGTGCGCGCGGCCGGCCTGGATCACTGCGCCATGAACTTCGATTTCATGCTCAACGGGGACGGCGTCCACGTGATCGAGTTCGGCGCGCGCGCCGGCGGAACCTGCCTGCCGGAGCTGGCCGGTCTGCACTGCGGCTTCAACTACTACGAGCAGATACTGCGCGCCGCCCTCGGCCTGGACACGGCGTTCGGCGCGCCCGCGGGCCCGGCCTGCGCCGCCGCCCTGCTCCTCGCGGACCGCGACGGCACGCTGCGCGAAATGAGCAACGGCCACGCGCCGGACCCCCGCACTGTGGACGTCGCCTTCGACTACCGGCCGGGCGACCGCGTGCGCCGCTTCCGGGTCGGGCCGGACCGCATCGGGCACCTGATCGTGAAGGGCGAGCGCCTCGACGAGGCGCGGGCCGACCTGGAACGCAAGCGTCGGGGCATCCGGATCGTCATCGAATGATCACCGACTTCAACCTCCGAACCTTTTTTCACCCCTGGCGCATCGCGCGACACCGCCGGTTCCTGGCCCGGGCCGAGCGTTTCACCCCGGAGCGGCTCCGGGCCTGGCAGGACGAACGCCTGCGCGCGCTCGTCCGCTACGCGTACGAGCAGGTGCCGTACTACCGCGATCTCTTCGACCGCGAGGGGCTCAAGCCCGGCGACATCCGCGGCGCGCCGGACCTCGTGCGAATCCCGCCGCTGACCAAGGAGCTCGTCCGCGAGCGCGCCGCCGACCTGCGCTCGCGTGAATTCGCGCGGCTCGGCCCCGTCCCCGTCCGGACCAGCGGCTCGACGGGCACCCCCCTGACCTTCTACGCCGACCGCGGCCTGGCGGCCGCCAAGTTCGCGACTTTCTGGCGGGTCTGGAACTGGGCCGGCTACCGGCTCGGGCAGCGCTGGGCCCTGATCGCGGGCCCGGTGTTCGACGACGGCGTCCTCTTCCGGCGGGTGCGCGCGATGAACGCACTGTACGT
This sequence comes from Kiritimatiellia bacterium, assembly GCA_018001225.1. NCBI lineage: Bacteria > Pseudomonadati > Kiritimatiellota > Kiritimatiellia > Kiritimatiellia bacterium. The sequence continues at coordinate 58,210 of JAGNIJ010000004.1, forward strand.
CTCCTCCTTCAACCTCACCGCCCAAACGGCGCGGCAAATCCTGGACGAACTGCTCCGCTTCCGGCCGGTCTTCCTGCGGGGCTATCCCTCGGCCCTCTATGAATTCAGCCGGTTCATCGACGACCCCGCCGCGCTCCGGCGGATCGGGATTCGCTCGATCTCGACGAACTCCGAAAACCTCCTGCCGTACCAGCGGGAGCAGATCGAAACCTCCTTCGGGTGCCGGGTGTTCGACGTGTACAGCCAGTGGGAACAGGTCTGCGTCATCGCGCAGTGCGGGCGCGGGGCCTACCACCACCAGGCGGAGTACGGCCTCCTGGAATTGCTCGACGCGGAGGGGCGGCCCGTCGCGCCCGGCGAAACCGGCGAGCTCACGGGCACGTCGCTCTTCCACCGCGCCATGCCGCTGATCCGCTACCGCACCCGCGACCTGGCCCGGATCGGCCCGACGCCCTGCCCCTGCGGCCGCGCGCACACGGTCGTGGAAGCCATCGACGGCCGCCTGGAGGACGTCGTGGTCACGCCCGACGGGCGCCGCGTGGGCCGGCTGGACGCCGCCTTCAAATTCAACCGGGGTTTCGATTTCGCCCAGGTCGTCCAGGACGCGCCGGACGGCCTTGTCGTGCGCCTCGTGCGCAACCCTTCCTTCCGGCCTGAAATCGTGGCCGAGGTGGAACGGCACCTGCGCGACCGCGTGGGCCCGGCGCTGAAAATCCGTTTCGAGTTCCCGGACCGGATTGCCCCGGACGCCAACGGGAAGATCCGGTTCGTGGTCAACAAACAGCTTCACTCTCGCGCTTCGGAACAGTAATACTGTTTCCAGCGCTGTAGCGGCGGCTCTATGAGCCGCCTGGGCGCCTCGCAGAGGCGCCACTACAGAAGAGTTTGTTTTCAGGCATCATATGTTCGGCTATTCCGACATCCTGTGGGAGTTTCGGCTGCTGTGCCGCCACGCGCGGTGGGCGCCGCTCCGCGCCGTGCTGGTCTGGTTGTACGACGCCCTCCAGTTTCTCGGCGGCGGATGGATTTCGCACGAGGCCGAGTTCGGCGGCAAGCCCTGCCTCCCGCACGGCATCCGGGGCGTGTTCGTGTCGCGGTACGCGCGGGTCGGGAGGAACTGCGTGATCTTCCAGCAGGTGACGATCGGCTCCAATCTCCTGCCCGATTCCGCCGGGCTCGGCGCGCCGGTCGTGGGCGACCAGTGTTATATCGGGGCGGGCGCGAAGATCGTCGGCCGCGTCACGGTCGGCGCGCGGTCCCGCATCGGGGCCAACGCGGTGGTGCGGGAATCCGTGCCGGAGAACGGCATCGCGATTGCCGGCGCGCCGGTGGTCGCCGCGAAGGAACCGCTCAACAATCGTTTCTACACGCGCCGGAAGGAACGCTGGCTCTTCTTCGACAACGGGCAATGGCTCGCGGAGCGAGACCCGGCCGTCCTCGAGCGGCTGAACAAGGCCTTCCCGTGAATACCGCCCGACTGACCGGCGTGCTCCTGCTCCTGGCGGCCGCCCAGGTCCTGCTCATGGCGCTATTCAGCCCCGGCGGCGCGCACCCGGACGAGGAACTGCACGTGACCACGGCCAGCTTCTTCCTCGACCGCTGGCTGCCGCCGGCGGCCGACGATCCGCTCGTGCCGGGCTATCTCGACCCCGAATACGGCACCTCGTACCTGCTCGCCTCGCCCCCGCAGATCCTCTACCCGCTCGCGGCCAAAGCGGCGCGGCTGTCCGGGTTCAGCAGCCGATTCGCCCTCGGGCTGCGCCTGGGAAGCGTCGCCGGGTTCCTGGCCCTGGCGGCGGCCGCCTGGCGCCTCGCTCCACGCACCCTGCTGCCCGCCGTCTGCCTGCTCTGGACGCCGCAGGTCTGGTACACGTTCAGCTATTTCAACAGCGATGCGTTCCCGTTCTTCCTTTCCTTTCTCATCGCGCTGCTCGTCGCGGGACCGGGCCCGGCGGGCTGGCGGCGGGCCGCCCCGGCCGCCCTGCTCCTCGGCCTGCTGCTGCTCGCCAAGCACAACTACTGGCCCTTCGCCGTTTTCGCGGTGCTGTGCCTCGCGTGGCGGACCGGCCCGAAGCGGGCCCTCGCCGTCGCCGGCCTCGCCGCGGCCGTCGCGGCCCCCCTCCTCGTCCGCGACGCGGTGATCAACCGCTTCGAAAAGGAGGAGCGCAAGGCGGCGCTCCGGGAGGAGTACGCGGCGGACGCCTTCAAGCCCAGCCGGATCGGGACGCCCGGCGCGTACGCGGGGCTCGCGCTGCGCGCCCAGGGCGTATCGCTGGCCGACATGCTCGCACAGCGGCCCTGGGCGCGCCGGATCACGCGCAGCTTCGGCGGCGTGTACGGCCACATGAACATCCTGGCTCCGCCGGCCTACTACATCGTCCAGAATATTATGTTCGGGTTCCTTTTCCTGGCCGCGGCGTTCACGTGGCGCGGTTGGACTTGGCCGCGGGGGGTCCTGCTGCTGATGGCCTCGGCGGCCGGGCTGGCCGTGGTGCTGATCGCCGCCCTGTTCTGCTGGATGTACGACTTCCAGCCCCAGGGCCGGTACCTCTTTCCCCTGCTGCCCACCGCCCTGCTGGCCGGGCTCGGGCTCTCGGAGCATGAGTCGCGGCGCATTCCCTGGTTCGTGCCCCTCGCCCTTTTTCTCCTCGCGTCCTATTCCTTTATAGGGGTCGGCCTCGGCCGCTTGTGGCCATGAGATTCGGACGAGTCATCCTCCTGGCCTGCGGCTTGTGGGCAGCGGCCGCCCGCGCGGAAACGCCGGTCACGGGGACCTGGCAGGGCCGGGTGCTTTTCTTCCGCTTCTCGGTGCAGGCCGTGCAGTGGAGCACCAACGCGGCCGGTACCGCGGAAGTCCGCGGGCCGTTCGGAGGGCTGTACACCTATCACTTCAACGGCGCGGTCGAGAGCAACCGCCTGCACGGGACGCATCACTCGGGCCACCGGTTCGAGGGCGAACGGACCGCCGAGGATCGCATCTCTGGCCTGCTCACCACGCGAAAGGGCCGCCGCGTTCGGCTGGATTTGCGGCGTCAGCCGGTCTCGTCGCCCCGCTGATCAAGGGCGCGCCACGACACGGTAGATGCGGCTGGTGGCAGCCGCTCCGCCGACATTCGTCACCGACAGGCTGGTATAGCGGCCTGTAATGGTTCCCCCCAGATCGAGCCAGGTGGGGGACGCCGCGAGCGCGTTGCTCGAGGTCTGTAGCTGGTAGTTCCGGACCAAGGACGAGGAGAACTCCGCGACCAGGGTGTTGTCGGTCTTGGTGATCTTTCGGAAGATGTCACCGCCGTCGGATTCGTCGGACCAGGCGAGGTCGGTCTCGCCCACGACGAGCAGCGGCTCGGTGGCCAGGGGCGGCGTGGTCTCCGTCAGGATGGCGAAGCGGATGTTGATCGTCTGCTGGATGCCGAGCAGGAACTGCACGTTGGTGGTGCCCCCCGGGTTGAGCGGCGAGTTCGTGGTAATGCCGCTTACGGTGAGGGTGGAGTTGAATCCTCCTCCGTTAGGCTGGGAAGGCGGTTGCTCAAGGACGAGGCCGCTGACCACGACTGTGCCCCCGGTGGAGAGCGATACGACGATATTGGTGCTGGTTCGCGGACGCAGGTCGGCGATGCTCGAAGGCGCCGGGAAAGTGGTGAGGTCAACGACTCGGAATCGCAGGCGGGTAATGGGGGCCGCGGAGTTGTTGATGATCTTGCGCCGGAGGCTCAATGTCCCGAAGGTGCTGTTGTTGGCGGGGTCGGACGTGTAGTCGCGGGACCGGTTGGGGGGGCTGCCCACACTGGCCTCCGCGTCCACGGGCGCGTTGAGGACGGTGAAAGGCCCGGCGTGCAGCCTCCCGGGGCTGGAGAGGTTTTCCGGGCCGGGCGCCCCGAGCCGCTGACCGGCGCCGGCGGACGTGCCGTTGCTGTCCACGAAGATGAAATCCGCGCGGTTGGTCCCGGTGTCCTGCGCCTCGCCGCTGGTGAAATTGCGGACAAAGGCGTAATCGATCGAGAAGGGCGTAAGCGCCGGGTAGCCCGCACCCTCCTTGTAGAGCGTATTGGTTTCGCTGGAGGATCCGACGGCGTCCATGCGCCGGGCGAGATCGTAGTTGGCGGGATTGGCGGTCCGGAAGAGCGCGATGCCCGCGTTGTCGGGAATGTCGGTCGCGAAGGTCACATTGCCGGTGGCGGCCGCCCCCGGGCCGGCGGGATAACTGCCGAGGCTGTAGGAGCCGCTGTTGACGCCGAGAAAATGGCCGCGCGCCGGGATGATTGTGCCGTTGGGGATGACGAACCGGAGGCCGTTGGTGGCGGCCACGCTCCAGCCCGCCGAGCCGTCCGTGTTGGTTACGACTACGGGATAGTCCGAGTTGTTGTACAGTTCGACGTACTCGTCATTGGCGCCGGTCGGACCCCGTACGCGGAACTCGCTGATGACAACATGCGCAGGCAGCGGGTTCGTGGCCGTCATGAGTTGCAGGGTCCATCCGTTGGTGAACGCACCCAAATCACCGCCCGTGTCGTCCGTGACGTACAGGCTCCACGTGCCCCGCGCGGGCGATCCCGCCAGCGCGGACAGGCTCGCGGCCGGCGAGGGGGCCGGGGCCGGGGCGGCGAACGCGTCGGGAGCGCCGATGTTGGTCGGGCGGTAGGTTCCGCTGGTCAGAACGCCGCCGTCAGGCAGGCTCGCGACGGCCGAATCCGAGATCGTGAACACGAGGGACGTTGCATTCTCGCTGCCGCCCACGTCCGACATGAGCAGGATATTATGGCCCGAGGGGCTGACCAGCATCACGTCCACGTCATCGGGGAACGAGTGCTCGAAGCCCTGGAGTTGCACGACGACATTGGTAACCACGTGGTCGGGCAGGCCGGACACGACGATCGTCAAAGGATATGGGCTGCCCGCGCCGGAGGTGGGGATGGAAATGGACGCCGCGTTGGTCAACGTCACGATCGCGGCGTCGGCTTGCCGGACATTCCCCGCAACGATCAACACACAGGCCCAGGCCGCAATGGGTATCCGCTTTGAACGATGGATGTTATACATGGCTCTCGTCCCCCGCACGGGTTGTAATACACTCCGCTCCCACCCCCGCCCGCCGTTGCGAATCCGAGCGCCATGAATTCTCTTACAGACGTTTCCTTTTCTTCCTATGCTTACGCTGATGAGTGTGCGGAACGGATCGGCCGTCCCGCAGCGGCAGTATAAAACACAACGCGAAAATTTCAAGCCGATGATCGAAGAGGCCGGAGGCGCGGGGATCGAAGGGACGCCTGAATTCACAGACATGGCCTTTGAGTATGATCAGGCGAGGGGTGACACAGCCGGGACGGCCGGGCCACTCTCCTGACCACATCCTTCGCTAATTCAGGAAGGGACAGGCGGAGGCGGGTGCATGGCCGTCACCCGCTGACGCAGTTCTTCCACCTCGGCCCGAAGCGACGAGACTTCGGCTCGGAGTTGCTCCAACGTATCCGCCCCCTGGCTATCCTCTTTTTCCGCCGGCGCCGGGGAGGCGAGGGCTTCGGGCGGGGCCGGCGGGCCCGCCAGGAGATGCGCGTAGCGCTGTTCCTTGTGCCCGGGCTGACGCGGCAGCTTCACGACGAGCGGGCCCTGCGGTCGTTCAACCAGGCCCTGGAGCACGGCCTCCACTTCGGGCAGGCCCTCGAACGGATGGAGGCGCGCGGCGTGGGCGCGGAGCTGGGCCGCCGTCTGCGGCCCGCGCAACATCAACTCGCACATCACGGCCGTGTCCTTGCCATCCAGGCCTATGGTCTCGGCCAGCAGCTGCTTGAACTTGGGCACGCGGTTGGACGTCCCCGTGACCATGGCCACGAGGCGCTTGTCCCGCAGGCCCTCCAGCAGGCCATCGGTCCTGTGATCGTCGAAGGCCACGACCGGGAACCGGTTGGATTTCTGGTTGCAGGCATTGGTCAGGGCGTTGAGCGAGAGCGGGTAATACTCGGGCGTCGTGATTTCCTTCTCGATCAGCGCGCCGAGGATCCGTACCTCGTCGGACGAAAGCGGCGGTTGCATGCGGGCATCCTGTCACGAACCGCGGGCGAAGACAAGAGGCAGGGCGGCCGGCGTCAATTGAGCGCCACGATCCCGGCGTTCAGGTACGTCGCGAACAGGACCCAGAGCAGGTACGGCACGAGGAGCGCGGCGGCGAGCCGGCTCGCCCGGCGGAAGAGCAGGATGACCGCGACGAGCGAGACGTCGAGCAGCAGGATGTCCGCCAGCGCCAGGCCGGGCCGCTGCAGGCCGAAGAAGAGGGGCGACCAGATGAAATTGGTCAGCAGGTGGAACGCGAGGACCGCCGTGGTCACCAGCCGGCCCGCGGGCGGGCGGGACCGGTAGTAGACGACGATCGAAACGGCGATGAGCGCGTAGAGGGTCGTCCAGGCCGGTCCGAAAACCCACGACGGCGGCGTGAGTGGAGGCAGGGTCAGCGAAGCATACCAGGCGTTCATGGGGCCAACATACACCGCGCCGCGCGGCAGGCCAAGAGACGGCACAGGGTTCAGGGCAGTTTCACGCCCACGCGGTAGAAGGCGGCGGACTGCGCGTTGGTCACCGACAGGGTCACCGCGCTCCCGTCCGCCGCGCCGGGCAGGTTGAGCCCGACCGGCGTCCACGCCACGTCGCCCGCGAGGTTCGTCGTCCACCAGGCATCGTACCGGCGCTGCGCGGACGTCGGCACCGGCGAGCGTAACCGCATCACGCCACCGGCCTCCGCGACGGCCTCGACGTACGCCGTGAAACACGACGCCGCGTTGGTCGGCACCGTGTCGGCGACGTACTCCTCGAGGTTGTCCAGCAGGTCGCCGTCGGGATTGGCCCCGGCCGTCGCGTTGGTGAAGAACCCGAAGTACAACTGCTCCCACTCGTTGGGCAGGCCGTCGCGGTCGCTGTCCCCGCCCGTGTGCGGCTCGATCCGGAACGAGACGGCGCCGACCTGCGAGGTGCGCCCGTTGCCCTGCAGGTCGCGGGTGACGAAGCAGAAGATATAATTCGTGTGCATATCCTGGAAATCGACCGTGAAGCTCACCGTCTCGCGCGCCGGGTCGTTGGGCCAGTTGGTCGCGACGGTCTGGAGCACCAGGTTGGAATACCGCGCGGGGACGATGGAAATCGTGTGGGTCAGGCCGGTGACGAAGGTGTCGTTGTCCCAGAAATCCTGGTAGCGGAAGGTCAGGCTCAAGTTCGAGCCGAGGTCGTAGGTCCCGCCGCCCGGCCCGGCGCTGATCGGGTTGTCCGCGCGGAACGGCACGACGTCGTCACCGTTGCCCTGGAGGAACGAGAGGTCCAGAAACTGAAGCTCCTCCGAGTCCAACTCGTTGATGGGAGTGAGCGCGGCATGGCCCGCCTGCAGCGAGGAGCGCAGGTTGGCAAAGGTCCGCTGGCTGTACTCCAGGAAGGGATGCGTCACGGCGATGTTCAGGGTCTTGCTGCGGCCGCCCACCTCCACGCTCTCGCCGGGCACGCCCAAATTCGCCATCAACACCGTATCCCCGTAGCGGGGCGTGCCGTCCACGACGGTCAACAGCACGGTGGGCGGGCGGGCGCAGATCAGCGACAGGTATGGGTCGGCGGGGTCTCCCTCGATCACCACGAGGCCCGCGTTGAAACCCGCCGCGATCTGCCCGTACCGGTTGGTCAGGCCCGCGCAGCGGGCGTTGTTGATCGTTACCATGTCGCACATCTCGCTCGCCGTGAAGGCGTTGCTGAAAACGGACTGGTTCAGCTCCCAGGCGTAGCCCAGTTCCTCGAGCAGGTTGAAGCAGCCGCTGGGCGTCCAGTCCGGCGACAGGCCGATCACCACGCCGGCCGCCTTCGCGGCGCGGACGTTGGCCGTGGCGCCGTAGAGCTTCATGTTCGACATCGGCGCCCACACCAGCTTGGCGCCCGCCGCGGCCATCTGCGCAAACTCGTTGGTGCCCAGCGCCGCGCCATGGATGATCGCCACGCTCGAATTGAGCATGCCCCAGCCGCGCCACGTGGCGAACTGCGCGCGGGCCGTGGTATCGGTGCCCTCCGACAGGTGAATCATCGTGGCGTTGATAGCCCCGCCCGAAATACGGAGCAGCAGGTTCGTGCGATCGGAAATGCCCGCCGAATTTGTCATCCGCCACGGGAAAATATTGCACCAGACCCGCGACGGGAACTGTTCGATGTTGTACAGGATGACGTCCGGATGGCAATGCTCCTGGTCGGCACTGCTCTGGCCCTGGATGGCGACGCAGCCGGACATCAGTTCCAGGCACTCGCCGTACTTGGTGATCGCAGCCGTGTTGGCATCGTCAATGGCGGTGCGCAGCGTCGAACGCCGGGCCTTCCAATCGTCGTACTCCGCGTCGTCCTCGCCCCACTCGTCCCGGTGCCCGTACGGGAAGTTGTTGAACATCAGGGTCGGGAATGAGTTGTAGGCCGGGTGGTTGTGCACGTCGAGCAGACCGGGGAAGATGATGCCGCCGGTGTCCGCGGCGGTGACGCCCGGCGGCGCGGCGGACGTCACGGCGACGATGTCGTCGTCCCGCACGTGCACATACCAGTTCGTGCGCGGGCCGGCCGGCGTCATCACGAGGCCGCGCAGGGCGTACTCGTAGACCGTCCGCCCGACGAGGTCGTCGTCGGAGCGCGGCGAGATGGAGTTGGTCCCGCCGCTGGAAAAGACCACGCCCTGGATCGCCGACAGCACCTGGTTGGAGGCCCAGATGTACCGGTAGGGCACGCGGGTGGCGACGTAGAAATTCGCGGAGGTGTCGCCCGCCTGCCAGTAGGTCTCCGTGTTGCCGACGTTGACGTTCCGCACCGTGGCGTTCGTGACGCGGACCAGCACGCCCTCGTACGCCTCGTTGGTCACCTGCCGCCCGGGTATCCAGGTCGCGGCCACCGGCAGGCCCGTGGAGGTCCGGCTGTACGCGGAGATGTTCGTCAGCACGGTCATGTTGCGGGATTCCCTGGCCAGGCCGGTGAGCGTGACGCGGTCCCCGGGGTTCGGCCGGTGGAACGGGTCGTTGATGTAGACGCCGCTCCACGGCCCGCCGCCGGCGTCGGAGAGCGTGTAGCCCAGCGGGTCCGCGTACACGGCCACGCCGCTGACCGTCACACTGCTGCCGTTGTACGGCGAGGCCCCGCCCGCGGCGGTCGTGTACTGGACGTTCGACACGGTCAGGGCCGCCGACTCCCCCGCCGCCAGGGAAAGGAGAAGGAAACAGCCGGCCGCCCGCCGCCGGGGAAGGCCGCTCACCGTACAAGATCTCCGCGCATGAGTCCGCGTATAGTACCGCGCGGGGGCGATCTTGTATAAGGCAAACCGGGCCGCGCCGATCAGAGGAGGCGCTGGAGCGCCTGCTTCAGTTCCCGGGCCGCGGGCGCGGCCATCTCAAAAACATCCTCGGCGCGATAAAAGTCCAGGATGTCCACGCCGCGGATGGCCGGGCGGATGTACAGGTCCGGCGGCGCGCGCCGGAGTTTTTCCGCGATGATGGATTTTTGCATGATGTCGAACGTGCCCAGCACGGCGCGGAAGAGGTTCGGGACGGGCGGGCCGGCCGGATCCAGGTCGCCCATGATGTCGACGGCCACTACGAAGTCGCAGTCGTCCAGCACGTCCCAAGGCACCGGGTTGACGCCGCCGCCGTCGATCAGGACGCGGCCCGCGCGCGTGACGGGCGTAAAGACGCCGGGCAGGCCCATGCTGGCCTTGATCGCGTCCGGCAGGCTGCCGGAATCGAGCAGGACCTGCTCCGCCGTGTTGAAATCCGTGGCCACGACGCGCAGCGGGATCTTCAGCTCCTCGAAGGTCCGGACGCCCATCTTGCCGTAAAGGAACTCGATGAACTTGTCGCCCTTGAGCAGGCCGCGGCGCCCGAACTCGAGGTCCAGGAAGCCGAACCACTTGAGCGCCTCCTTCTTGCGAAGGGCCTCGCGCAAGCTGTCGCGCCGGCTGACGACCATCTTCCGCGCGCCTTCCCGGATGCGGGCGCCGGACAGGCCCGAGGCATAGAGGGCGCCGACCACCGCGCCGATGCTCGTGCCCGCGATGCGGTGCGGCCGCAGGCCCAGCTCGTCAAGGACCTCCAGCATGGGGATATGCGCCAAGCCCTTTGCGCCCCCGCCGCCCAATGCCAGGCCGAGCTTCTTCATGGGATACGCTCTAACCTGCACGCCGCCGGACGGCAACCCGAAAGTCGTGGCGCGGCTTGAAGAAGAGGCGCGGCGGCCCTATCTTTGCCCCATGCTTTACCGACCGTTCGGACAGACCGGCAAGCACCTCTCGGTCATCGGCGCCGGGTGCATGCGCTTCGAGACGCCGCAGAACGACCGGGACATCGGCCGGGCAGCCGAGACCCTGCTCCACGCGCACGCGCGGGGCGTCAACTACTTCGACACCGCGCCGATCTACTGCGGCGACCGCAGCGAGGAGATCGTCGGGGCCGCGATCCGCCACCTGAAGCCCGGCACCTTCTACGTCTCCAGCAAGTGCGGCGAGGACGACGGCGCGGCGTTCCGGAAGGGCCTCGAGCGCTCGCTGCAGCGGCTCGGCGTGGACCGGGTCCATTTCTTCCACGTCTGGTGCCTCATGAATCCCGCCGACTGGACGGCGCGGAAACGGGGCGGGGCGGTCCGGGAGGCGCTCCGGGCGAAGGAGGAAGGCCTGATCGAGCATCTGGTCTTCTCGTCGCACATGGACGGCGACGAGACGGCGGCGGTGATCGCGGAGGGGATCTTCGAGGGTGTGACGCTCGGTTTTAACGCCGCCAACTTCCGTTTCCGGCGAGCGGCCCTCGAGGCCTCGGCCCGGGCCGGCCTGGGCGTGGTGACCATGAACCCGCTCGCCGGCGGGTTGATCCCCGCCCACCCGAAGCGCTTCGATTTCATCCGCGCGGAGAACGATCCGGACGTGGTCACCGCCGCCCTGCGGTTCAACCTCTCGCACGCGGCGATCACCTGCGCGCTGGTCGGCTTCCGCGACAAGGCGGACGTGGACAGCGCGCTGGCCGCGCTGGACGGGTTCACGCCGCGGACCGACGCGGAGATCGCCCGCGTGGAGCGGAACCTCGAGGAGAGCTTCGACGGCCTGTGCACGGGTTGCGAGTACTGCCTCCCCTGCCCCGCGGACGTCCCGATCCCCCGGATGATGGACGCCTACAACATGCTCATCCTCGAGGGCGAGAAGAAGGCCATCCTGGAGCGGCTGCACTGGCAGTGGAGTCTGGACAAGGCGGTCGCTGGTCGGTGCACCGAGTGCGGGGCGTGCGAGGAGCGCTGCACGCAACACCTGCCGATCATCGAGCGGCTGAAGGAAATACGCGCCTTGTAGAAGGGCCAAATTGCCGGTTCACGCGGGGCGGGACATGGAGTATACTGCACGACAGTTCAGTTCAATGACCGGAGGCGTATCATGAGTAAGCGGATAGCGTTCCTGGCGGCGGTGGTTCTCCTTGGCATCGCGGCGGCTCCTGCGCAGGCCCAGCAGAGCCTGCAGGCGCTGGTCAACAGCGCGACCGGCAGCGTGATCGAGGTTCCGGCGGGCGAATACCAGGGGCCGGTCCGGCTCAAGAAGGGCGTCCTCCTCGTGGGCGCCGGGGCCGACCGGACAATCCTGAACGTGCCGGACGCCGCACCGGGCGTCATGGGCGAGAACCGGTCGGGTATCCTCGGCTTCACGATCCGCGGCGGCCAGCACGGCGTGCGGACGCTCGGGCACTTCATGGGCGTCTTCGAGTGCCGCCTGGAAGGACAGGCCCAGGCCGCCGTGCTGTTCGAGGGCGGGAGCGGCGTCGCGGTGAACAACGCGATCGTCGGCACGCAGACGAACCAGGGCGTGCTGATCCTCCGCTCCAACCCGCTGGTGGCGCGCAACGTGATCGCGGACCACGGCATCGGCGTGCACGTGAGCGGCGAGATGATCCCGCCCGTCCAGGACAATCTCTTCATCGGCAACCGGGTGGCCGTGCTCGTGGATCCCGGCTCGAAGGCGCTGCTCGCCCGCAACCTCTACGACCGTAACGGCGTCGCCGTGCAGGGCGCCGACCTCGGGGCGGACGACCGGATCGAGCCCATCGCGTGGGACGGCAAGGTGCCGGCGACCGGGTCCACGGCGGCGCAGTACCGCGACCTGATGAACGTCGTGTTCGAGGAGGCCATCAACGCGCACCCCGTGGTCGTCTACGGGCTGGGCGAGGAGATGGGCGCGTTCGACGTGGTGATCCTCTCGCCCTCCGCGACGTTCAGCATCGGCGCGTCGGCCGTGGACACGATCATCTCGAGCCACCACGCCTACGACTCCGCCACGCAGGATGCCTTGGCCTCCACCCTGCGGATCGCGGAGCGGCCGTTCGTGGACGTCGTCAACCCGCTGGTCAAGGACCTCGCCATCGACCGGTACGTGCTGGAGAACCGCTACCGGCACCCGGCATCCTACGGGGTGAATGAGAAGGGGCAGCGGCTCTTCCGGCGCATGACGAACATGAACCGGGTCGAAATCTACTGCCCCGCCGGGTGGCTTCCCGTCGGCGTGAACTACCCGGCGTCGTTTGACCGCGTCGGGACCCAGGTCGTGATCAGGATCACGCACCCGGGCGTCACGAACCTGGAGATCGCGATGGAGCCCGACGCCGTCTCGGCCGATCCGCTCGGGGTCCGCGCCGCGCTCTCGGGCGAATGAAGACCCACCAGGAGGAAATCCGCCTGGAGACGGCAGGCCACCGGGACATCCACGACCTGACAGACGCCGTCGCGGCCGTGGTCGCGCGCTCCGGGGTGCGGACCGGCCTCGCGCACGTCTTCAACGTCGGCAGCACGGCTTGCGTCGGCATGATCGAGTTCGAGCCCGGGTTGCAGCGGGACATCGGGGAGTTGCTCGACCGGCTGATCCCGCCCTCCCGCGCCTACGGGCACGAGCAGGCCTGGCACGACGGCAACGGGCACTCGCACCTGCAGGCGACGCTGCTGGGCCCCTCGCTGACGGTGCCGGTGAGCGAGGGCCGCCCGCGCCTCGGGACGTGGCAGCAGATTTTCCACCTGGAATGCGACGTCGAGCCTCGCTCGCGCGTCGTCGTGGTCAGCGTGGTCGGCTGACCCGGCGGCCGACAGCAAAAATTTCTCTACGCGCTTTACACCAGCGCCTTCCGTCACTATTTTCCGCGCATGAAAAATAAAATTCACGCGGACGGGGCCAGGAAATTACGTAGCGATCGGAACATCGAGGCCTCCCGGTGGCTCGGCGGAATCGCTTTCATGGCCTTGCTGGGCGCCCTCGTCGCGGGCTGCGAACTGGACACCGGGGAGGAACCCTTCGAGGCCGACGGGCGGACCCTGGCTTCCAGCACCAACACCTCGGAGTCCGCGGAGGAACCCGCCCCGCAAGCCGCAGCCGAGTCCGAGGTCCTCGAGGAAGAAGCCCTTCCGGCCGATCCCGTCTCCACCAACGCCTTGTTGAAGCCGGAGCAAACGGTCTACGCCCAGCAGCGGGGCATCGACAACAGCCGGTTCTACGGGGAGACCTTCAGCGGCACCGGCTGCGAGCAACTCCCCCTGACCGACGGCGGGGGCGGCTTCGTCAGCAACCCCGCCAACCTGCGCGGCACGCTGAAATTCGTTTTTCCCGTCAGCTATCAGGATCGCATCAGCCGGGTCACGCTGTTTACGGCGGACGGCATGTTCTTCGACGAAATGTACCGCCAGCTGCCGAACGAGGCGGACGGACGGCCGCGGTACTACGGGACCATGCACATCGAGGTCTATCCTCCCAACCTCTACCTGCGCGTGATCATGAACGACGGCAGTTGCCGGTCGCTCCAGCATCCCGATCCGCAGACCCGCTACGACTGATCCCGCTCCCGGGTCAGCCGCCGGCCTGGTGGGTGCGAATGACGGCGCACACCGCTTCGCCCCACCGCGCCTGCTTGCGCTCGCCGCGGGGAAATGCTTCCGCAGGACGGCCAGTTGCCGGTATTCCGGGCGGAAATCATGGCCCCACGGGCTGATGCAATGGACCTCGTCGATGGCGAACCGCCGCACCGCCAGTTGCGTGAGGTCGCCCAGGAAATCCTCCATCATCAGCCGCTCGGGCGACACGAACAACAAGCGGGTTTCCCCGGCTCGCAGCGCGCCTTGCGTCGCCCGGCCTGCTGCTGCGCAAGGAACTCGCGGAACGTAGCCGCCCCGGCAACGAGATGGTCCGAACCGCGCCCGCACCTGCTCAACCGGCGGCGAACCGGTCGAGACGCTCAATCAGGGAAGCTTGGGGACATGGAAACGGCTGTTTCGGTGGCTTACTTTTTTATTCATGCAACCGCATCATGATGCAACCGGAAGAAATGGATAGAGACCACCTTGGACATAATTTCTGTGTCCCTGTTCTTCCTCCAGACAGAGCCGACTTTTTAAGTCGGCCATGGCCCGCATGAAGTCGGCCCTGCCGAGAAAAACATGAACTGGGTGGCTGATGGACTCAAGTTCGCCACGGCCCCTGCCGCCTTGTGCGGCAGGGGAAGGAGTTCATCAGTTGACGCGCCATAGACACCGAACTTCTTCACCCGCGGCACAAGGCCGCGGGGGTCTTTTGTTACCCGGCCAACCCCTGCACTTGAGTCCATCCGCCACCCAGTAAACATCATGATACTCGTACCGGAAAAAGTGTGGAATGCAGCAGGCCTCGCTCCTTTCCAGTGATGGAAGGCCACACTCGGCAAACAACAGGCCACGCCATAACGCGGGAGGTCAATATGAGATAGGCAACAGGACGGCATACAATCTAATGATTCTCCGGAGGGCAGCAGCCTCTTGATCGGATCCGCCCACCAGGGCCCCTGCGCACCGCTTGTCTCGCGGCAGAGGGACAGGTCTCCAGGATGCCCCCGATGACAAGCCGGACTGCATTGAGTCGATCCGTGTGGGGTGATCGGTTTCGAGCTGGCGCTTGCGGGCGGGGTACAGATGGAGGACCTCGGGCTGAACGGACGCCGGGCGGAGGTGTCCAATAGGCCGGGAAGGGAATCCATCATGAAACTTCGCTCCGGGATTCTGGCGGGATTACTCGGTCTGACGGCGGTTCTTGGCGCCTCCTGCGTGCGCCAGCCTCAACGTACGGTCGAGATCAAGGTACCCGGTATGCAGACCGAGCGGGACGTGCGGATCGTGACCAACGCGGCGCTCAATGAGGTCGTCGGCCGCGCGACGCTCCAGCACGGGTACGACATCTGCGCGGAGAAGGGCACGCTGTTCTACTACGAGGGATCCCGGTTGCTCTCCCGGGAGTACCAGCAGCACATCCTGCGCTGTCTCCGCGAGATCGGCTACGAGGCGCGGATCGTCGAGGTGCGGCACTGGCCGGCGACGGCCATGCCCACGCCCCGCGGCTGGCTTCAGGCCTGGCCCGACCGGCATGCCGCGGCGATCTCGATTCCCGCCATGAAGACCGGTGTGGACGCACACCGCGTGGTCGGCGCCATCGCCCGGGCGCGCACGGGCGATGATCCGTTGCGCGTCACACCCGACCCGGCGGCCCATACCGTCCGCGTGACGTACGACACGAACCAACTCGCGTTGAAGAACCTCGAAGGCGCGATCGCCAACGCGGGATACCAGGCCAACGATACACCGGCCCGCATGGGCCTGCCGGACTCATATCCGGTCGGCTGGACCCCGATCTGGATGTACTGACCGCCCGATCCCGGAGAAACCGTGTGACTACCTTACGCCGCCTTTGCATGAACCGAACCGACCGGATATGGAAAGCCTGGGGCCGCGATCTCGCCCTCGTTCTGGGGATCATGATCCCCTTCCGCTCCTCCATCGCGGACTGGAACCATGTCCCTTCCGGCTCCATGAAACCGACGATCCTGGAATGCGAACGCATCCTGGTGAACAAGCTGGCCTATGACCTGAAGGTGCCGCTGACCACGCGGCACCTCGCGGAATGGGGACAACCCGCACGCGGGGATATCGTCGTGTTCAATTCCCCGCGGGACGGTACGCGCCTGGTCAAGCGGGTGATCGGGTTGCCGGGCGACGTCATCGAGCTTCGGAATAACCGGCTAATCATCAACGGGGAATCCGTGCCATACGAGCGGGCGGACGAGAGAACCGGCGCGTTCCTGTCCGCCGCCGAGCGCGCCGAGGGCGAACTGGCCCGCGAGTGCCTGGGCGGGTTGGACCACACCGTCATGGCCATCCCGGGAACGCCCGCCTTGCGCTCGTTCGGACCGGTCGCCGTTCCCGAGGGCCGGTACCTGGTGCTGGGCGACAACCGCGACAACAGCGCGGATTCCCGGTATTTCGGGTTCGTGGAGAGACGCGCGATCGTCGGGCGGGCGAGCGCGGTGGTCGTGTCGTTCGATCCCGACCGGCACTATCGGCCCCGCTTCGGCCGCTGGTTCACGACCTTGCGCTGATCTCGCGCGCCGCGGGGAAAGTAAAAGAAGGATTGAGAGTCAGGCCGGCGCCCGTCAATATCCCGCCGGACTCGAAGGATGAGCGGGCCCGAATTCAAGACCCTCGAAGAAATGGCGCAGGCCACCGCGGCCCGTCTGTCGCAGGCGGCCTCCCATGCGGCGTTCCACCTGTTCCAGGACAAGCGCTTCCGGGCACTCGCGGAGTTCGGGACGATTTCGCAGGAGGAGCAGGACCGCATCTTCAACGAGCTGGTGCTGGCCTTCCTCGTTATGATCATGCTCGTGCTCGAGGCGCCGGACCTGCGCCTGTCCGACGAGGTGCGCGACCACCTCGGCGGGATCAAGGATCGCCTCCCCCGGGCTTACCTCGACCAGTTAAAGGAAATGAGCGTCGAGGAGCGGTTCATCGCGGACTGGGACAAGCTCATCGCCCTGCGCTACGAGGAGTACGCGCGGGACCGGCACGACGTCCGCGCCGCGGCCATGCAAATCGAGTCCACGGGAAAAGACATGAGCGAGCACGACCTCGCCCGGATCCAGCTGCTCGTGCCCGTCCAGTCCGCAGCCATCGGAAGCCACCACCACGTCTGCCGGGGAAAGACCGAGGGGCGCGACGAGCTGTTCAAGACCATGCTGCGAGCCCTGTCGCACTTCTACGTGGAGTTGCGCACGGCGCTGGAAATCGGAAAGATCGGCCCGCTGGCCCGGGCCCGTTCGGCCGTGCGGCGCTTTTTTCGGACGGTCGGAAAGTCGTGAAGCTCGCGGGACCGCGCCGGAACGCGGCCTCGGCGGAAGGAGAAACATGAAAAAGCTGGATGGAGTCGGACTGGCGCAGGTGCAGCAGGTCTACGGCGGCGCGGAGGGCGATCTCTGGGAATTGATCATGGGGCAGCAGATTCATATCGGGGGCTTCGCGTCCTCGATGGCGCTGGCGGACCGGGCCGGCCTCCAGCCCGGCCTGCGCGGGGTGGACCTGTGCTGCTGCAACGGGGCGGGCATGCGCTTCCTGCTCCAGTTCCGCCAGGCGGCCTTCATGACCGGCGTGGACGCCACGCCCAAGGTCCTCGACCAGGGCCGCGACCGGTGCGCGGCAGCGGGCCTGGACGACCGGGTCCGGTTCGTCCAGGCCGGCGTCTGCCTGACCGGCCTGCCGGACGGCGAGGCGGACTTCGTCTGGGGCGAGGATGCGTGGTGCTACGTCGTGGACAAGGCGGCGCTGATCGCCGAGGCCGTGCGCCTCGTGCGCCGGGGCGGCACGATCGCCTTCACGGATTGGATCGAGGGGCCGGCCGGGCTGTCCGACGCCGAGGCACAGCGGTTCATGACTTTTATGAAGTTCCCCAGCATCCAGGACCTCGAGGGTTACCGCCAGCTGCTCCGGAAGGCCAGGGCCGAGATGCTCGTCGCGGAGGACACCAAGCAGTTCGCGCCGCACGTGGACCTGTATCTCAACATGGTCAACATGCAGCTGACCTCCGACGCCCTGCGCCTGCTCGGCAACGACCTGAACGTCCTGCAGGCGGTCGGGGCCGAAATGCTGTTCATGCAGCAGCTGGCCCACGCGGGCAAGATCGCCCAGGGCCGGTTCGTCGCCCGGAAGACCTGATCGCCACGACGGAGGAGCGCCCATGGCCTGCTGCGGAAACCCGAATGCCCAACCCCGCGAAACCGATCCCTGCGCGCCGCCGGCCGTGCCGACGCCGGTGCGCGAGGCGGCCCCGCCCGCCCCGGTCCGCTGGTTCAAGGACATGGTGTCCCACAACCTTGCCTATGCGAAGGAGCAGAAGGCCGTCGGCCGGAAACTCGTCGGCATCGCCTGCGAATACGCCCCGCGCGAGCTGATCCTGGCCGCCGGCGCCATGCCGGTCTGCCTGTGCGGCGGCTTCGAGGAGATGATCGCTCCGGCGGAGAGAATCCTGCCCGCGAACCTCTGCCCGCTGGTGAAATCCACGTTCGGCTTCCACCTGGAAAAGGCCAACCCGTTTTTGGAATTGGCAGACCTGATCGTCGCGGAGACCACCTGCGACGGGAAGAAGAAGATGTTCGAGCTGATGGCGCAAACCCGGCCGCTCCACCTGCTCGAACTGCCGCAGAAGCCGGACGAGCCCGACGCGCTGGACCGTTGGACGGCGGAGTTCCTCAAGCTGCGCCGGGTACTGGAGCACCGCTTCGGGGTCCGCGTCACCGACGACCGCCTTCGCGAGGAGACGCGCCGGATGAACCGCGAGCGAAAACGGAAGCGCGACCTCGCCGCCCTGATGAAGGCCGACGAACCGCCGCTCACGGGCCGCGAACTGCTGGACATGAAAAGCCTGATCGCCTGCATCCCGGCCGACCTGGAGCAGTACGAGCGGGCCTTGAGCGAACTGCCGGGCCGGAAGTTAGACCCGCCCGCCGGCGGCCGCGTCCGCGTGCTGCTGACCGGCGTACCCCTGCCGCACGGCGCGGAGCGGGTGATGGACCTGATCGAGGGGCACGGCGGCCTGGTCGTCTGCCAGGAGAACTGCACCGGGCTGAAGCCGATCCTCGACGACGCGAACCCGGACGCGCCGGACATCCTGCGCGCGCTGGCAGAGAAGTACCTGCACCTCCCCTGCTCCGTCATGACGCCGAACGCGGGCCGCCTCGACTCGCTGCGCCGGCTCGCGGCGGAGTACCGGGTGCAATGCGTGATCGAACTGGTCTGGCAGGCCTGCCTGACCTACGACGTCGAGACGCACCACGTCCGCCGTCTCGTGACCGAGGAACTGGGCCTGCCGTACCTGCGCATCGAGACCGACTACTCCCCGTCCGACTCCGCCCGGATCGCCGTGCGGGTCCAAGCCCTTTTTGAAACCGCCCGGCCGCGGCCGGCTTCGCGCGGATGCCGCTAATCGCCTACAGTTCCCCTTTCGTGCCCCCCGAGTGGATCGTGGCGCACGGGCTGACTCCTTGCCGATTGACGCCGGGCGCCTCGGACCACCGAGCTACCGTGACGGGCACCTGCCCGTACGCGATGGCCTTCCTGTCGGCCGCGCAGGCGGCCGGCGCCGACGGCGCGGTCTTCTGCACAACCTGCGACCAGATGCGACGGATGCCCGAACAGCTGCGCGAGGGCGCAACTCCCCGACCGTTCCTGCTCAATGTCGCCCATACCTGGCAAACCCCGGCCGCGCTCTCACTCTACCGCGACGAACTGGGGCGACTGGGCCGTTTCCTGGTCCGGCTCGGCGGCGTCCCGCCCTCCGACGCACGGCTGGCCGACGTCATGGCAAATTACGAAGCGCGCCGCCGGAGCCTTCGGGCCAGGCTCGGTGTGCTTGGCGGCCGGGCCGCGGCGGAAGCCATGATCCGGTTCCACCGGGCTGGCGCCATCGCGAATCCCGCGCCATGCCCACCGGTGGCCGGAATACCCATCGCGCTTCTCGGCGGTCCGCTGCCGGCGGAAGCCCTTGGGCTTCTTGACCTGGTCGAGGCGCGGGGCGGAACCGTCGTGCTGGACGGGACCGAGGGCGGGGAACGCGGCCTGCCGCCGCCCTTCGATCAGCGCCGGCTGCGGGAGGCGCCCTTCGCCGAACTGGCGGCGACCTATTTCACCGGCATCCCGGATATCTTTCAGCGCCCGAATTCGCGCCTGTTCACCTGGCTCAAGAAGGAAATCGTCCGCTCCGGCGCGCGCGGCATCGTTCTGGTCCGCCACCTGTGGTGCGACCTGTGGCACGCCGAGGCCGCGCGCCTCCGGGAGTGGCTGGCCCTCCCCTTCGCGGATATTCTTCTCGATGGCACGCCGCCATCGGCGCATGCCGCCTCGCGCCTCGAGGCGCTGCTGGAGGCCCTGCGATGACCCCGCCGGCCAAGCTGACGCTCGACCAGTGGGACGCGCGCTACCTCGAACTGAAAAGACTGGGCCACCCGGAACCCCCTTACGGCGGCCCGCTCCGCCGCCACGCGGAACAGGGCGACCTGCGCCTACGCGACCTGCGGTTCGATGACTCCGCGGCGGCGCTGGACCTCTGGAACTTCCTGCTGACCGAGGAGGACCGGCTCGCCGCGGCGCGGGCGGCGGGCGTGAAGCTTGTCGGCGCCATGAAGGACCTCGGCACAGTTCCCGTCATGGCCTACTCCTCCCCGCGGCTCGCGGCGTTCTATCCCGACGGTGCCTGGTGGCTGCCGTGCTTCAAGATGGCGCAGACGCCCCTGCTGAAGATCGCGGACCGGCTGGGCGTGGACGAATCGTTCTGCCCCGTGCGCGCGATGCTCGGGGCGTTCGTGACCGGGGCGCACTTTCCCTTGCCCGACCTGCTGACGTGCAGTGTCGGCGCCACCTGCGACGATTTCTCCGCCATCGCGCAACGGCTGAACGGCCTCGGCCACCCGATCCTGTGGTGGGAAATCCCCCACCGCCGGCGCCCGGAGGAGGGGGAAGAGGCTGTCGCCCTCCCGGGCGGTTTTGCGGCCCCGCGCCCGCTGCTGGACTTCGTCCGCGGGGAACTGGCCCGCGTGGCCGCGGCGCTCGGCGACCTGGCGGGCAAGCCGTTGACCAATGAGCAACTGGCGGAGGGTATCCACGAGGCCAACCGCATCCGCCGGCTTCTGGCGAAACTGCGGGCGATTTCTTTCACCACGCCTCGCGCGCCGCTGCCAGCCCTCGAATTGCTGGTTGCCGAGATGCTGGCGCTTCACTTCTGCTCCGACCGCGCCGAGACACGGCGCGTGCTCGCCGGCCTGCTGGACGAGACTCGCCGGCGGGTGGCAGCGGGCCTCGGGGTGCTCCCGGCCGACGCCGTCCGCGTGTTCTGGGTCAACCCGGTCGCCGACCTGAAAGCGATGAACCTGCTCGAGGCGTGCGGCGGCCGGGTATGCGGAACCGACTATCTCTTCACGCACGCGCTGGACGAAATCCCGGAGGACCGGCCGCCCCTGGAGGCGCTGGCCCGCATGGCGCTGGCCGATCCGATGGCGGGCCCGGCCGTCGACCGGGCGGCCCGGATCGCCTGCGACGCGCGCGCCTTCGGGGCGGAGGCCGTGGTGATCGCCCGCATCCCGGGGGCCAGCCACTGCGCGCTGGAGGGCGCGGTCATCGGCGAAGCGGTACGGCAGCAGTTGGACCTGCCCGCGGCCGAGATCGAGATACCGCCGGTCAGCGACGCGCTGGAAGCCACGATCCGCTCCCGACTTCAGGCATTGATCGAAACGGCGCGGTATCGTAGAAGCTCCGGGACCAGCGCATGATCACGGCCGGCATAGACGCGGGGTCGCGCATGATCAAGGTGGTCCTGTGGGACGCCGGGACGGGCGCGGTCCTCGCCTCCGCGCAGGCCGAGCAGGGCGTGCAGCAGGCGCAGAGGGCGAAGGATGCGCATCAAGACGCGCTGCGCCGCGCCAGCATGGCCGCCGGCGATGTCGCGCGGACCGTGGCCACGGGCTACGGACGCAACGCCATCGAGTGGGCCGATACGACCTTGACGGAGATCACCTGCCACGCCCGCGGCGTGCGCCACCAAGTCGCCGAGGCTCGGACCGTGATCGACATCGGCGGGCAGGACAGCAAGCTCATCCGGCTCGACGCCGACGGGCGGGTGCGGGATTTCATGATGAACGACCGGTGCGCCGCGGGGACGGGCCGATTCCTGGAGATTGTCGCGGAGCGGCTGGAACTGCCGCTCGACGAGCTCGGCGCCGCGGCGGGCCGGGCGCAGAGGCCCTCCGTCATCAGCAGCATGTGCGTGGTGTTTGCCGAGACGGAGATCGTCGGGCTGCTCTCCGCGGGCGAGCGGCCGGAGGACATCGTCGCGGGCGTCCAGAACGCCATGGCTTCACGCGTCGCCTCCATGGCGGGCCATCGGTTGGATGAGCCGGTCGTCTTCACCGGCGGCGTCGCGCTGATCCCCGGGATGGACCGGGCCCTGGCGGATGCCCTGGGGCGGCCGGTCCGGGTCGCCCCCGACCCGCGCTTGACCGGCGCGCTCGGTGCGGCCCTGCTGGCCGCGGAAGCGTGACGCCCCCGTCAGGCCTTGCGCTTGCGGACGGCCGCCTGCTGGCGGGCAAGGAACTCGGCCCGCTCCTTCGCCACGGCCTGCAGAAAGGCCCGCGCCTGCCCGGGCATCATCTCGAACGGATCGAAGGCTTGCCGCGTGGTGTACTTGCGCAACAGGGCGGTGTCGATTTCATCCGCGCGGATATACGCCATGGACCAGTGCTCGAAATCCCGCTGGTGGATGGGCGTGTATTCCACGAGCGTGCAATCCACGTGGCGCCGGTCCTGGACAATGCGGCGGTAGAGTTCGTTCACCGTGCCCGCCGGGCCTTCCAGTATCTGAAGAAACCCGCGCGGCGAGTAGCACAGGGCCCCCGTCACGCCGAGATTCCTGTTATTCCGGCGGGACACGGTCATGATCCTGCCCAGCTCGTCCGCGCCGCAATCCCTCGCCAACCGGCTCACGTACGTCAGTCGCACCAGGTGCATCTCGGCCTCCTTTTGTTTATAGCATAGCACACATTGCTTGAGAGCAACAACCGGCCGGGGCGGAACTATGCCCCGGGCAGGCAAGCCCGGCCCTCCCGCGCCTTGTTTCAGGTCCGGAGGGTTTGCTAAGATTTGGCCGAAAGGAACGCCGCCATGTCCAAGGTCACCCGGTTCAGCGTGTCATTGAGCAACGAGTTGCTGGAGCAGTTCGACGCCCAGATCGAGCACGAGAAGTGCCCCACCCGCTCCAAGGCCGTCGGCGACCTGATCCGGAAGAGCCTGGTCGAGGACGAGTGGCACCATGGCGGCGAGGTCGCGGGAGCGATCGTCCTGGTCTACGATCATCACAAGCCCGACCTCGTCCGGAAGCTGACCGACGCCCAGCACGACTGCCACGACGCGATCATTTCGACCCAGCACATCCACCTCGACCACGACAACTGCCTGGAGATCGTCGCCGTCCGCGGCCGCCCGCGGGACATCGCGGCCATCGTGCGGCGGCTCAAGTCGGTCAAGGGCCTCAAGCACGTCTCCCTCGCCGCCGGCACGACCGGCCGGCGCCTCTCCTGAACTTCACTCATGTAGGGGCGCCGCTTGTCGGCGCCCGCGGGCGTCGCAAGCGACGCCCGCTACGGCCCCCTGAACAACCGAGCATGACGAATCGATTTTTTATTGTTGCTGGTGTTACGTTTTTATAATACGTATTAACTGCCAGCCGGAAAAAGCCGGATGGAAAGGATGACCCGGAATGAATTGGAAACGGTTACTGGTTCCGTTGGCTGTTGCGCTGCTGCCCCTTTCCGCCTGGGCCGGACGCCCCCTCGCCATCGACGACGCCGATCCCGCGGACCCGGAAATCTTCGAACTGGAGGCAGGCGCCGCCTATGCCAAGGAGGGGTCCGTGAAGGCCTGGGAGCTGCCGCTGGGACTGACCTACGGCGTCGCCCCCTCCGTCGAGGCCGGGATCGCCTTCGGCGCCCTCTCCGTCGAGGCCGGTGACGAGGACGAGTCCGGAATCAGCGATACGGTGCTGGGTGCGAAGTGGCAGTTCATTCAAGCCTGCCCGCTTGGCGCCCGGCACGCCCTGGCCCCCTCGGTGAAGCTGCCGACGGCGGACGAGGACAAGGGCCTCGGTAGCGGCCAAACCGACTTCGACCTGACCTGGATTATCTCGCGGGCTATGAGTGAAAAAGCCGGCGTCCACGTCAACCTGGGCTATGCCTGGATCGGCGGCCCGGACGACGACGTGCTCCATTACGGCGTGGCGGCGGACTACCAGGTCACCGAAGCCGTCCAAGCCGTCGGCGAGATCTTCGCCGAGCGGGAGACCTCGAGCGGCGCGGATACCGTCGGCCAGTTCAATCTCGGGCTGCGTTACGGCGCCACGGACGCGCTGGTCCTGGACCTGGCCGCCGGCTCGCGGATCGGCGACGACGGGCCGGATTTCACCACGACGGCGGGCCTGACGTGGGCTTTTGGAAGCAAGGAGAAATAGCATGCACATGGCCGATGCGTTGATTTCCCCCGCCGTGGGCGGGACGATGTGGGCGGCGAGCGCCGGGCTGCTGGCCTGGTGCGCGCGGAAGGTCCGGCAGACGCTGGATAACCGGCTCGTTCCGATGATGGGCGTGCTGGGGGCGTTCATCTTCGCCGCGCAGATGATCAACTTTTCGATCCCGGGCACGGGTTCGAGCGGGCATCTCGGCGGCGGGCTGATCCTGGCGATCCTCCTCGGCCCGTACGCGGGCTTCCTGGTCATCGCGTCCGTGCTGACCGTGCAGGCGCTGTTCTTTGCGGACGGCGGGCTGCTGGCGCTGGGCTGCAACATCTGGAACCTGGGTTTCTATCCGGCCTTCATCGCCTACCCGTTCATCTACAAGCCCCTGGCCGGCCCGGCCCGCTCCGGGACCCGGCCGGCTCTGGCCGCCGTGCTCGCCGCGGTGATCGGCCTGCAACTGGGCGCGTTCAGCGTCGTGCTGGAAACGACCACCTCCGGCATCTCCGAATTGCCGCTCGGTTCCTTCGTCCTGCTGATGTCGCCCATTCACCTGGCCATCGGCATCGTGGAGGGCCTGGCGACGGCGGCGGTGGTGGCCTTCGTCGCGCGCGCGCGGCCGGAAGCGGTCGGGCCGCAGGCCGGCCCGGCGAATCTCAAGCCGGCCCTGGCCGGCCTGGCGCTCGCCGCCGTCGTGATCGGCGGCGCGGTGAGCTGGTTCGCCTCGTCGCACCCGGACGGACTGGAATGGTCCATCGCCCGCGTCAGCGGCCGCGAGGAGGTCGGCGGCGGCTCGGCGCTGCACGATCAACTGGCCCGGGTGCAGGAACGCACGGCGATGCTGCCGGATTATGGCTTCAAGGAGGCCGCCGTAGCGGTCGCGGAGAAAGAAGCGGAAACCGAAACCTGGCCGGCGGTCAGCGCGGGCACGTCGGTATCCGGTCTCGTCGGCGGACTGCTGGTGCTGGGCGTGGCTGTGTTGGCGGGGCTTGCTTTGCGTCCGCGCCGCGTGGCATCCTGAACGGGGTGTACGGAAGTGGCCTGTAGTTCCGCCGCTCCGCCGGCGGAATTCTCCGGCGCGTCTCCGGCGCGGAGCGCCGGAGCTACAGGACTTATTGCATGATCATCGCGGTTCAGCGGATGGATGAACTGGCCGGTCTGGACTCGCCGATCCACCGGCTCGATGCCCGGGCGAAGGCACTCGTCACGCTCGCCTTCATTGTCGCCGTGATGTCGTTCCCCCGGCACGAGGTCATCGCGCTGGCCCCCTACTTTTTATACCCCGTCGCGCTGCTGGCCCGCGGCGGGATTCCCGGCCGGCTGATCCTGAAGAAGCTGCTGGTCGCCGCGCCGTTCGCGCTGTTCATCGGCCTGTTCAATCCCCTGCTCGACCGTCAACCGGTACCGCTGCCCGGCGGGCTCGTCGTGGCCGCGGGCTGGCTGTCGTTCGCCTCCATCCTGGTCCGCTTTGCGCTCACCGTCGGCGCGGCGCTGGCGCTCGTCGCCTGCACGGGCATGGACCGGCTCTGCGCGGGCCTGGAGCGGCTGGGCCTGCCGCGCGTCTTCGCCGTCCAACTGATGTTTCTCTACCGTTATCTTTTCGTCATCTCGGACGAGGCCCGGCGGATGCGGCTGGGGCTGGCGCTGCGCATGGCTGACGGCCGGGCGCCGGGCCTGCGGGTCTACGGGTCGCTGGTCGGCCACCTCCTGCTGCGTTCGATGGACCGCGCCCAACGGATCTACGGCGCGATGCTCGCGCGGGGCTTCGACGGCGAGATCCGCACCCTGGACGCGGCCCGCTGGTCGGCGCGCGACACGCTCTTCACCTCGGGCTGGATCGCCTTCTTCGCCGCCGCCCGTTTCTGGAACCTGCCCGAACTGGCGGGCCGCCTGCTGACCGGAGGAGTTCGATGAGCCATCACATCGTCGAGGCGCGGGACGTCCACTACACGTATCCCGGCGGACACGAGGCCTTGCGGGGCGTTTCCTTCCGGATCACGCACGGCGAGGCCGTGGCCCTCGTCGGGCCGAACGGCGCGGGAAAGTCCACTCTGCTTCAGCACCTCAACGGCACGCTGCTCCCGTCGCGCGGCGAGATCCGGATCGGGGATGACCCGGTAACCCGGGACACCGCGCCCCGGATCCGCCGGGCCGTGGGCATGGTGTTCCAGGATCCGGACGACCAGCTGTTCATGCCGACTGTCCTGGAGGACGTCGCGTTCGGCCCGCTCAATCACGGCCTCGCGCCGGAGGCCGCCGCCGAACGGGCCCGCGCCGCGCTGGAGCGGGTGGGCATGAGCCCCGTAGCGGACCAGCCGCCCTACCGCCTTTCGGCGGGCGAGAAACGCGCAGTGTCCATCGCGGGTGTGCTGGCGATGTCGCCGGACGTGCTGGTAATGGACGAACCTTCCTCCAATCTCGATCCGCGCGGCCGGCGGCGGCTGATGGAGCTCCTGAAATCCTTCGAGCACACGAAGATCATCGCCACGCACGACCTGGAGCTCGTAGTCGAGGTGTGCGCCCGCGTCATCCTGCTGGACGGCGGGCTGGTGAAAGCCGAAGGGCCCGCCGTCCAGGTCCTGGACGACGAGCCCCTCATGCTGGCCCACGGCCTCGAGCGCCCGCATGTCCTGCGGCACCGGCACCCGCACTGAATCAGCGGGCTCGCGGGAGCTCGCTCCTCCATGCAAAGCGCCTGGAGGGCGAAGCTCCGCGACGCCGTCTTTATTTCGGGCACTTCTTCAGGCACATGAACCAATCCAGGCACTTCACATCGTCGCCCGGCTTCTCCACGCGGTCCTTGGCCACGCCGCAGGAGCCCGGCGGCGGCACGATGACGTCGTCGCCCGGCTTCCAGTTCGCCGGCGTCGCGATGCCGTGCTGGTCGGAGGTCTGCATCGCGACCAGGAGGCGCATGACCTCGTCCATGTTCCGGCCGTTGGAGAGCGGGTAGTACAGGATCGCCCGCACGATGCCCTTGGGATCGATGATGAACACCGCGCGCACGGCCTGCGTGCTGCTCGCGCCCGGCTGCAGCATCCCGAAGGCCTTCGAGACCTCCATCTTCAGGTCCTCGATCACCGGGAAGGTGACCTCGATGCCCTTCATGTCCTTGTACTGGATCTTCTCCTTGATCGTCCGCAGCCACGCGATGTGCGCATAGATGCTGTCGATGGACAGGCCCAGCAGCTTGCAGTTGCGCTTCTCGAACTCCGTCTGCATCGAGGCGAAGGTCATGAACTCCGTCGTGCACACCGGCGTGAAATCCGCCGGGTGCGAGAAGAACACGACCCACTTACCCTCGTAGCACTTGGGGAAATCGATTTCCCCCTGGGTCGTCTTGGCCTTGAACGACGGCGCTTTCTCCCCGATCAGGGGCAGGCTGGTTGCGGATTGCTCCGTCATCTTGCTTGTTCCTTTCTGTTACTTTTTCCCGTGTCTGCTCAACATGGTTTCGAGGTCTTCCATCTCTGCCTGCAGGTCTTCCTCGTGCTCCACTTCGTCCTGCAGGATCTGGAGAACGATGTTGTAGGTCACGGGATCCTTGACCGCAGTGAGGCTTACCAGCTTCTTGTAGGTCATGATCGCGCACTGCTCGCCCTTGATGTTCTGTTCCAGGATCTCCCTCACAAAGGGATTATCCGGCGCGTCGTAGCCGCAGTTGGAATGCTTGTACCATTCCTTCGGCTCGGCGATCGGGGTGCCGCCCAGTTGGATGATGCGCGTAGACAGCATGTCCGCGTGCCGCAGTTCGTCCGCCGCGTGCTGGGTGAGTTCGGCGATGACGGCCTCCTTCATCGGGCCCTTCACCACCTTGGCGCCGATCCAGTACTGGAAGTACGCCAGCCACTCGTCCGAGAAAGCCTTGTTCAGCAGGCCGACGAGTTTTTTCACGTCCATATCCACGATCTCAATGCCTTTCGTGCCCATACCTCTTCCTTCCTTTCCTTCCGAGTGAACCCCGACACCGGAAACGCCCCCCCGGGGCGACTCCTTCCCACGCCGGCATCGTACCCTGCGGACACCGCATTTTCGAGGCAAAAAACGCCCTGCGCCTGTCCGCCGGGAAGCGCCCCGATGGCCCTCTTTTCGGGCCCATTAACAGTAATTATTACTAGTCAGTTATCATTACTATGTAAAGGCGACAAAAAAGAACCTAGCGCTTTTTCCGCTTCGACTGGCACTCCAGGCACAGGCCGCGCAGTTCGACGTGGATGGAGTCCACCCGGCCCATCGCCCCCACCTCGACCGGCGGCGGGAACCGGTCCAGCGTCTCGCAGTAGAAATCGCCGACAAGCCCGCACCGCGTGCAGACGAAATGGTGATGCCGTTCCGTGTTGGCGTCGAACCGCGCCCGCTCCCGGATCGTGCCCATGCGCGAGATAATGCCGCGGTCTTCCAGCATCCGCAGGGTCCGGTACACGGTGTCGAGGGAGATGGACGGCATCCGTTTTCGCACGCGGCGGCACAGCGTCTCGGCGTCAGGATGCTCCCCGGTGCGCGCCAGTTCCCGGTACACTTCCATCCTCTGGTGCGTGGCCTTGATGCCCTCGTGCCGGCAGGCCGAGGCAAACGCTTCCACGCGCGACTCCATGCTGTCTGTTCCTGATTTCACAAGGGCTACAATAGTAATTATTACTATCGATGGAATATACTCCCGCAGCGCAGGTTGTAAAGTCATTTCGAACGAACATGCGGCGGCCGACGGGTGTAAAAGAACCTCGGCTGTCACAGGACCCCGGCTTGACCCGGGGCGCTGCCGCTGTCATGATGGCCGCCCATGGTTCGCAAACTCATTCGCCGCGTCCTGCATTCCCTCCTGGGAAGGAAGAAGAAACCGGCCGAGACGGCGCACGCTGCGACGACGCCGCACCGCCCCAAGGATCATAAGGCCCCGGAGCGGCATCCGCCCAAACAACGGGATCAGCAGAATCAACGGACCCATGAACCGCGACCGCACGCGGCACGACAGGCCCCGGCTGCTCCTTGGAACCCGGCCTCCTTCGAGGTCCCCCCGGTCGAAGGGAAGACCCGGTTCCAGGACCTCGACCTGCCCGTGGAAATCCTGCACGCCATCGCCGACCTGGACTTCAAATATTGCACGCCCATCCAGGCGGCCATCCTCCCGCCCACCCTCTCCGGCAAGGACGCCTTCGGCCGGGCCCAGACGGGCACGGGAAAGACCGCCGCCTTCCTGATTGCCGTGTTCACCCGGTTCCTGCGTCACCCGGCAAAGCCCCCCCGGCCCAAGGGCACGCCGCGCGCCCTGGTCATCGCCCCGACGCGTGAACTGGTGATCCAGATCGAGAAGGACGCCCGCGAACTGGCCCGCTACCTGCCCTTGCGCGTCCTCGCCGTCTACGGCGGCATGGATTACGACAAGCAGCGCCGCGAACTGACCGGCGGGCCCGTGGACCTGGTCGCCGCCACGCCCGGACGCCTCCTGGACTTCAAACGGCGCGGCGACATCCATCTCGACCAGGTCGAGGTTCTCGTCATCGACGAGGCCGACCGGATGCTGGACATGGGATTCATCCCCGACGTCCGCACGATCGTCCACAGCACGCCGCCCAAGAGCGAGCGGCAGACCCTGTTCTTCTCCGCCACCCTGACGCCCGAGGTCACGCGGCTGGCCTCGCAGTGGACCACCGACCCGGTCCACATCGAGATCGCGCCGGAGCAGGTGGCCGTGGACACCGTGGACCAGCGGGTCTATATCGTCACGCTCCGCGACAAGTTCGCGCTGCTCTACAACATCCTGAACCGCGAGAACGCCACGCGCGTGCTCGTGTTCGCCAACCGGCGGGACCATTCCGAGCGGCTGATGGAGAACCTGAAGCGCTACGGCATCGACTGCGCCCTGCTCACGGGCGCGGTGGACCAGCGCAAGCGGCTGCGGGTGCTCGAGGATTTCCGCGCGGGCAAGATCCGCGTGGTCGTCGCCACCGACGTCGCGGGCCGCGGGCTGCACGTCGAGGGAATCAGCCATGTGATCAATTATAACCTGCCGATGGACCCCGAGGATTACGTCCACCGCATCGGGCGCACGGGCCGCGCGGGCGCCAGCGGCATCTCGATCTGCTTTGCGGACGAGGACGACGGGCACTACCTGCCGCAGGTCGAGAAGTTCATCGGGCGCACCCTGTCCTGCACGCACCCGGAGGACGACTGGCTGAAGCTCCCGCCCCCGCTCTACGAGGCCCGGGAGCCGAAGTATTCCTCGCGCCGGCCCGAGCGGCCGGGCCGCTCGTTCGGCCCCCGGCGGGGCGGCGGCCCGCGCCGCGGCGGCCGCCGTCCGCGTTGAGCACGCCCTTGGAGGGCGAGCGGCCCCGCGAGCCGGAACTCACCACGCGTCGAAGGCCGCGGCGCCCTTGTTCGCCACATCGCTGCGCGCGTTGGCGGAGATCGTCTTGCCGGCGGAATCGACGATCACGAGGGTCGGGATGCCCTGGACGTTGAACTTCTTCTTGAGCTCGTCCCGGTTCTTGTCGGGGAAGCGGACCGCGGTCCAGGGCATCTCCATTTCCTTCATGTAGCGGTACATGTCCGCCTCGGTCTGGTCGCTGGACACGAAGACGATCTCGAACGGCTTGCCCGCCTTCTGGAGCTCGTTGTAGACGGTGACGAGCTGGGGCGTGAACGCGCGGCAGGGCGGGCACCAGTGCGCGGAGAAGTAGATGCCGATCTTTTTCCCATCGAGAACCGCCGGCGAGACCCGCTGCCCCTTGGCATTCACCAGGCGCGTGCCGAAGAGGGCCTCGATCGCGGGAGGAATGGCCGCCTCCGCCGGAGCGCCGGGCGCCGCCGGAACCGCCGCGGCCCGCAGCGAGCCGATGTAGATCTGGTCCTCCCGGCTCAACCGGTTCATCTGTATCTGGATGGGTTTGCCTTCCGCGTTGCGCAGGATCACCTGGTCCAGCTTCTGCTCGACGAACTCCGCCTGCATCGTCGAGCCGCCCGCGCTGGTCCACGTCCGCATCTCGCCGGCCCCCGCGGACGCGGCCCCGAACCACCAGGCCACACACGCGGCCACTATTCCGAAACGATAATCCAAGCGCATGGGATCCTTCCTTCCGCGTATCGCCGGATGCTATACCCCCGGCGGGAAGGGCATTCAATGGAAATCGGCCGCGCCGCTGGACATGGGCCCTTTTGACGTTATCTTTCGGCCAGCCATGAAACTCTTCCTTGGGTCCCTGGCGTTCCTCACCGCCGTGGCGGCGTGGGCCGAGCCCGCGCGGGGCTCGCGCCATGCCGTCCGGTTTTTCGGAACGGGCACGGGCCAGGTGGACCGGGCCAAGCTTCCCCTCGACCCGCCCACCGCGGCCGACGTCGGCGACGACTTCACCGTAGAGTTCTGGATGAGGGCGGACCCCGGCAACGACGGAACGGTCAACGAGGGCGCCAACGGGGACGGCTGGATCACCGGGAACGTGGTCGTGGACCGGGACATCTACGGCGGCGGCGATTACGGGGATTACGGTGTGGCGCTGGGCTCGGCCGGCGGCGCGGCCCGCGTCCTGGCGTTCGGCGCGCACAACGGCGACTGGGGCGAGACCATCGTCGGCCCCAACGACTTCTCCGGCGGCGCGTGGCGCCACGTGGCGGTCACGCGGGTGCGGACCAGCGGCCTGATGCGCATCTACGTGGACGGCGCGCTCGACGCCGAGGGCACCGGACCGGGCGGCGACTTGAGCTACCGCGACGGGCGCGACACGGCCTGGACGAATTCCGACCCATTCCTGGTCCTCGGCGCCGAGAAACACGATGCGGGGACCGAGTATCCCTCGTTTCACGGCTACCTCGACGAATTCCGGATCTGGAGCCGGGCACTTTCGGCGGAAGAGCTGACGAACGTCGCCGCCCGCGTGCTCGATCCATCGGAACACCCGGACCTGGTCGCCTGCTGGCGCTTCGAGGAAGGCACGAACACCGTTCTGTACGACTCGACGGCGGGCGCGATCACAGGCCGGCTCCACCAGGCGCTCGCGGGCAACGGGCAGCGGGTGGCCTATGCGGACAACCCGACGAACACCGCGCCGGTGGAGTTGGAGCCTCCCCGCCTGCGGGACGCGCGCGCGGCGAATGGAGAGATGAGCTTCCACTGGTTCGCGTCCCGGAATTATTTCCAATCATTGGAAACTTCGACCGGCTTGGTTTCCAATGCCTGGACGCCCCTGCCCGGCTGGACAAACCTGCATCGGGCCGACGGCCCCGTGTATTTCACCGGCACGGTCAGCGGGGCCGACACCCGCTTCTACCGCGTCCGGGCCGCGGCGGAATGAGTGTCACGGCCGGGACGGCCGTGACACCCTCCGGCTCCCTCCCGGAAAAAAAGCAGCCCCGCTATTGACTTGCATAGCCATGTACCTTATTATACAAGGTAGCATGACAAATGGGATCGTGCATCATGGATTACTTTGAAAACTGGATCGTGCAGGCCCGGAAGGGGTTCCTGGAACTGTGCGTGCTCAACGCGCTCGAGGGCGAGGAGCGCTACGGGTATGACCTGGTGAATTCGCTGGTGGATACCGCCGGCCTCGGGGTGACCGAGGGCACGCTCTATCCCCTGCTCTCCCGCCTGCGGCTGCAGGGCCTCGTGACGACGCGGCTGGAGGAATCCTCCGGGGGCCCCGCGCGCAAGTACTACGCGCTGACGGCCAAGGGGCGGAAAATCGCGAAGCAAATGAACGATCACGTGGAATTGATGATCCAAGGAAGCCGGGGCCTGCGCGGCCGGAAGGAGTGACCCATGCCGGAATGGACGGAGTCGGCGGAAGCGGAACTGGAGCGCTACCTCGCGGAGGCGCGGGCGGCAGCGTCCGTCAGCGGGGCGGACCCGGAGGAGGTCGAGGGCGACCTTCGAGGGCACATCGAGCGGCAACTCGAACAGGCCGGGATCCGGACGGCGACCCGGGAGGACCTGGCGCGCGTGCTCGCGCGGCTCGGGCCGGCCCGGTCCACGCCCGCGGGCGATCCCCCGGAGGCGCCCGAGAAGCCGCGGCGCATCTCGCTCGGACTGATCATGGCCCTCGGCGTCGTGCTCCCCTTCATTACCCTGGTGTTTGAAGCGTTCACCGGCCTCTGCGGCGAAATCTTCGTCAACCCCATCCCGACGCTTTGGCACGTCCTGCTCGTCGCCGCCGTTCCGCTGGCCAACGCCCTGACCTGGTCGCGGTTCGCCTTCGGGTGGCCTGGTCGCCTGAAACTCCTCGGCCGGCTCAACGGGTTCGCCATCGGAGTGGCGCTATACTACACGCTCGTGTTTCTGCCGGTCGCGCCGTTCGCCGCAATCGGCATCCTCTATTTCGGGATCGGCCTGCTGCCGCTGTCCCCGATGCTGTCGCTGATCATGGCGCTGGCCGTGCGCCGCATCCTGCGGCGCTACGACCGGCCGGGCGGCGCGCTGCCGCCCGCCTGGCGCTGGGCGCTGGCCGCGCTGGGTATCATCGCGCTGCTCGCCACGCCCACGGTCGTAACCCAGGCCGGCCTGCAGTGGGCCACCGCCGAATCGCCGGCCGCCCGAGCGCGCGGAATCGGTCTGCTCCGCGCCCTTGGGAACGACGACCTCCTGCTCCGGAGCTGCTACCGGCGCGATCGGATGGTCGGCAACATGGTGTCGTTCCTCTTCGAAGGTCTCGGGCGACGCATCACTTCCGAGCAGGCACAGCAGGTCTACTATCGCGTTACCGGTACGCCCTACAATGCCGTGCGCCCACCGGAACTGCGCGGGCTGCGCACCCGGGCCCTCATCAACGCGGACGATTTCGACTGGGACCAGGGCGGCGACGCCGTCGCCGGCCGCCTGCGGGGCTTGAGCCTCCGCGAGTCGCGGCTGGACAGCCGGATCGAGGCCGCAAGCGGCGTCTCCTATACCGAGTGGATCCTCGTGTTCCGCAACGACGCCGAGCGCCAGCGCGAAGCGCGGGCGCAGATCGCCCTGCCGCCCGGCGGCGTGGTCTCCCGCGTGACGCTCTGGGTGGACGGCGAGGAACGCGAAGCGGCGTACGCCGGCCGGGCGAAGGTGAAGGCCGCCTACCAGCGCGTGGTCCAGCAGCGGCGCGACCCGGTCCTCGTCACGACCAGCGGGCCCGACCAGGTCCTGGTGCAGTGCTTCCCCGTCCCGCCGAACGGCGGCACCATGAAGATCAAGGTCGGCATCACCGCGCCGCTCGCGCCGGAATCGCGCGAGTCCGGGCTGCTGCGCCTCCCCTATTTCCGCGAGAGAAACTTTGCGATACCCGAAAGCACGGCACATTCGGCCTGGATTGAATCGCCCCGGCCGTTGGAAACGCTGCTGGCCGGCGACCCCGCGATCCACGAGCATCCGGAAGAAACGGTATACGCGCTGCGCGCCCAACTCGACGACCAGCTTCTTTCCCGCCCCTTCGCCGTGCGGGCCGCCATGACGGGTGGCCCCGCCTGGGCCGGCCTGCAGCAGGACGCGGACCGCATCGTACGCCAGACCCTGGAGGAAGTTCCCGTTCAAAAACCGGAACGGATCATTTTTGTTTTCGACGGCTCCCGGCCGATGGCCGGGTCCATCGAACGCCTGGCCTCGGCGCTGGATCATGTGCCCGAGGGCGTCGAAGTAGCGGTCCTTTTTGCCGGGGATCGGGTGCAGGCCCTCCGCGAGGCCGCGCCCTGGACGGACGGTGCGGCCGCCGGGGTGGCGGAGGCGTTGAAGAGGCAACCCTACCGCGGCGGATGCGACAACGTGGCGGCCCTGCTGGCCGCCTGGGACCTGGCCGCCGCCGTCCCCGCGGGCGCCGTGCTATGGATTCACGGGCCGCAGCCTGTTTCGTTTGACGGGGAAGAGGCGCTCCTGCAGCGCACGGAGCGCCGCCCGAGCGGACCGGTCATTCACGATCTCCAGGTCGGCCCCGGGCCCAATCACGTGGCGGAACAACTGAACGGCAGCCCGGCGATGCGGGCCGTGATGGATTTCGGCGACCCGGCGGCCGCGCTGGCGCGGGGGCTCGACACGTGGGCCGGAAAAAACCCCTCCTTCCGATTCGAGCGGGCTCGCGTTCCCCGGGCGGAAGCGGAGGGCCCCGAGGGATCCACACACCTGGCCCGTTTATGGGCATTCTCCGAAATCCTGCGGCTCGGTGCATCGATTCACGACGCCGACAAGGACGAGGCCGTCGAGCTGGCCGTGCGCTATCGCCTGGTCACGCCGGTGTCCGGCGCCGTCGTGCTCGAGACCGCCCAGCAGTATGCGCAAAGCGGGCTGGAGCCCGTCGCGGGCGACACCGTGCCGCGCATCGTCCCGGAACCCGAAACGTGGATGCTGCTCCTGATCGGCGGCGGCATGGCCGCCGCGCGGGCATGGAAGCGAAGAAGGTCGCGCCGGGGCGCGATGCTTAAAAAGTGCCCCGGAATCCCGCGCTGATAAGCAGGCCGTTGGAATAGATCGGCCGGCCGGGCACGTTGTCCTCGCGGGCGCCGGTGCCCACGCCGCCGAGTTCAATAAAGTAGTTCCGGCGGGCGTCCATGAAGAACTCAAAGCCGAACACGCCGTAGCCGCCGGCGACGAAATCCTTGTCGGAAAACTCCGAGGCGGGGACAATTCCGATGAAGCCGCCCTCGCCGTAGAGCCGTATGTTCTCACACACGGTGCCGGCCACGCCCACCAAGCCGGCCGTGAAATTGAAGTATGAATCCCAATTGGTTTCATCGGACTTGGTATTCTCGTTGAACATCAGGTTGCCGCGCACGCGGACGGCGAACAGGTCCTTCACGTAGGGGCTTGTCAGGCTCATCCCCAGCCCGAAATCGTCCTGGTACTGGTTGATCTGGAAGCCCGCCGCCACCCCGTTCTTCAAGGCCCCTTCCTTCGCCTCCGCCGTTACGATAAACGCAAGGCCCAGAATCAACCCGATATACAGCTTGTTCATGATGCCCCCCTTTCCTTTCGCTTGCTCCTGCCACTCCGGGCTGCATCAGCCCATCCGAAGGAAAGATGAACCCGGGGAGGAGGGCTGTCAAGCGCGGCGGAGTTCCGGGTGCCGCAACAGCCTGGCTTCGTCGTCCCGATGCGGTATCGGGACGAAGCCTAAAAATGACGGGCGGCAAATACGCGCCCCGAGTGTGTCTTCAGGTAACCTTCAAAAGCCGCCGCTCGCTGGCGGTCTTCGAACGCCACGGCTACACGAATCCGCCAGGGCCGGTGCTTGCACGCAGGCGTCACCTCGCCCCCGTTGTGCCGGCGCAGCCGGTCCCCGAGATCGTCCGTCATGCCCGTGTAGTGCCGCCGCGGATCGGCCTCGCTTTGCAGCAGGTACACGCAGGTGAACTTCATCATGGCTTGCCCGGCGTCTTGTCACGGCGAAGCGTAGCGCGAAGCCGGAAGTTCCGAGCGCCGCGATCGCCCGGCTTCGTCCCTCGCGGCGCTCGGGACGAAGCCTGGAGGCGGGGGGAATTGAACCCCCGTCCGAGCAAGAGTCGCACCGGCTTCTACGCGCGTGTTCCGTCTTTGGATCTCGTCCCGCATGCTGCCAACGGACAGGCCACATGCGAAACCAGCGCCCACGTTAGGGTCTCGCCCCTCCGGCCGGGCACGCGCCCTTGGGGCCAGCCTGCTGTCTTCGCCCGAACCGCGTAGCAGGTGTCAGCGGCCGGACGTCACGGCATTAAGCCGCGAGAGCCATCTCTGTGTTGGCTTTTGTGTTGTTTCCCGGATGTTTAACGAGGCCAACCGGGGTCCTCGGCGCGCCACCGGAGCTCCACCTTACCCGTCGAAACCGGGTCGCCCCCATGTGACAAACGAAAGAACAACTTCCTGTTTGAAGTCTACCCCCGCGGGGCCTGAAAGCAAGCAGGCTTAGCGGCCTGCCCGGTAGATGGTCCGCCCTTCCTTGATCGTTTCGAGGACCCGGATGTCCTTGATGTCCAGCGGATCCACCTTGAGGGGATTCCGGTCGAGGATGACGAGATCGGCCAGCTTGCCGACCTCGAGCGAACCCTTTTCCTTCTCCTCGAAATACTGGCGCGCCGCGTTGATCGTGACGGCCTTGAGGGCGTCCAGCGCCGAAATGCGCTCGTCCGGACCGACCACGACCCCGGACCGGCTCAAGCGGTTCACCGCGGTCCACATGGCCATGAGGTGACTCGGCGGCACGACGCTGGCATCGGTGTGGTTCGTGAATCGAAGCCCTTTCTTGAGGGCATACGCGCAGGGGCTCATGCCGAACGCCCGCTCGGGCCCGACCGTTTCGTTGATGTGCCAGTCGCCCCAGTAGAACGTGTGCGCCGTGAAGAAGCTCGGGATAATGCCCAGTTCGGCCATGGCGTCCACCTGGTCGTGCCGGATCATCTGCGCGTGAATCATCACGGGGCGCAGGTCCTTCTTCCCGTGCTTTTCCACCGCCTTGCGCACGGCGGCGATCATCTGGTCCGCGGCCGCGTCGCCGTTGCAATGCACGAGGATCTGCACGTTGTGTTCGTAGGCCGCGTCGAACCACCGGTCCAGTTCGTCCTGGGTCACCGTCGGATAGCCCCGGTAGTCGGCCGGCTGGCCTTCCGGCGGATGCACGTAGGGCTTTGTCAGGTAGGCCGTCTTGCCCTGCGGCGAGCCGTCGCCCGTGATCTTGATCCCCGCGTACTTGAGGCGGTTGACATAGATCCCGACCTTCCCCTTGCCGTCCGCCAGGACCTCCGGCCCCGCCGAGGCGCCGGACGCCGGGACAAAGATGCGGTCGCACGTGTCGCCGGGAAAATGGTACTCGATGTCCAGCTTCCGCTCGCCGCTCAAGACGTCGTTGTAGAAATCCCAGCGGGGGTACGAAACCACGTCGAGGATCAGGGTGTTCCGCCGCGCCGCCTCGTTCAGCAGCGCGATGTTCTCGGGCATCGAGATGCCGTCCTGGGCGGTCGTGATGCCGAGGCTCGCGTAATAGCAAAGAACTTCCTCCAGGTTGCGGATCTGTTCATCCATGGAGCGCGGGACGATCAGCTTGAGGAACGGAAGCGCGGCCAGTTCTTCCATGACCCCGTTCGGCTCCCCGTTTGCGTCGCGCCGGATCACCCCGCCGGCCGGGTCGGGCGTGTCCTTGGTGATGCCCACCTTTTGCAGGGCGAGACTGTTGGCCACGAGGAGATGGCCCGAGGCATGGACGATCAGGACGGGATGGTTGGTGGACACCCGGTCGAGATCCGCGCGGGTGGGATGCCGCTTCTCCGCCAGCAGCCCGTCGTCGTAGCCGTTCCCCAGCACCAGGGCGCCCCCGGGGAGTTGCTTCTCGACAACATACGCCTTGAGCTTGGCGACGAGATCGGCGATGCACGTCACGTCGCCCACCGGCGGCGGATTGAGCACGGGAAGCCCCCACCCCGTTTCGTAGGCGGCGACGTGCGAGTGCGGATCGATGAAGCCGGGCAGCAGGGTCCGCCCGTCGAGGTCCACCATGCGCGTGCCCTCGCCCCTGAACTTCAGAACCTCGTCCAGCGCTCCGATAGCGGCGATCCGCCCGTCCTTCACGGCGAGTGCCTCCGCCGAGGGCTGCGCGTCGTTCACCGTGACGATGTCGCCCCCGCTGTAGATCGCGTCCGCGGGTTCAACCGCCCGGACGGGGCCCGAGTAAGAAAGCCAGCCGGCGGCGGCGCACAGGAACAGCCGAATCACGCTCCTCATCTCCGGTCCTCCCAGAAAAACGTTCGCACCATGAACTTCTCGCTGCGCCGTACTTTCCGCCACGCAGGTCGCGCTGTCAACCGAAGGCATGGAGAGCCAGGGCGTGAATCACTTCGCCATTCTGCCATGCAACCGCCTGTTTATTGGCCCAGGGCAATCTGCAGGGCAATGATCGAGTAGGACGTGACCAGGACGGGGTCAGCTTCCCACCAGCGCCCCTCTTCATTTACCCAGTACCCATGCCCGGTGGAGGGGTCGATCTTCTGGAGGCCGACCAGCTTGCGGATCAGTTCGTTACGCCAGTTCACCGAGCCGCCGTCGGCCAGGGGAACCTGGTCCTGCCCATACATCGCCAGGGCCTTGGAGAGGACGTTGTAGAAGTAGTACAGCCCCTGCGCGCCCATGCCGGGGTTCTCGTCCAGCGTCCAGTGCGCCGCGGCCCAGTCGAACGCGGATTTCACGCGGGAGTCTTCGCGGTCGACCTCGGCGTAGATGAAGCTCAACAGGCCGGCGTAGGTCATGCTGCCGTATGAGCGGAACCGGACCTCACCGGCCTCGTTCGTCGTCGTGCCGGCCTGGCTGGAGTCGGGCTTGTACGCGAACCCGCCTTTGTTTTCGGGATCGTCGCTCGCCCAGGGCTGGTCGTTGCTGTCCGTCCGGTTCTGCACGCGCGAGATGAACTTCTGCGCGGCTTCCCAGTCCAGGTCCGCCTTTTCCTCGCCGGCCTGGCGCAGGTCCTCGACGTTCTCCGTCAGGCGCATGGCTTCGTAGGCGATGTAGCTGTTGGAAAGGTCCGCATACGGGCGGCCGGTCTCGGGGTCGTAGCCCATACCGCCCTCGTACATATCGCCGCCCAGGTGCTGGGAGCCCGCCAGGAAGCGGCGCGCCTTCTGGATCACCGGCACCAGCTTCTCGTCGCCGACCGCGTGCAGGGCGGTCATGCAGATGGCCGTGTTGTAGTTGCTCAAGCCCCCGCCCTTCTGCGACGCCTTCGGCTCGCGCCAGATCGAACCGTCGTCCTGGACGCTGGCCAGGATGTAAGTGACGGCCTTGTCCATCGCCTCCTTCTCGGCGGATTTCGTCAGGGCCAGCGCCCACAGCGGCAGGGCCGTCAGGGCAGGGAAGTCCGGGTTGGACCAGTTGCCGTCGGCCTGCTGCTGCGCCAGGAGCCACTGCGTCGCGCGGTCCATCGCCGCGCGCGCCTCGTTCTGGAGCGTCGCCGGCACCGGGCCGGGTTCACCCTCGTTGGCCTGGAGCGTGACCGTCTCCGCCCGCGATGACCAGGCGATCAAGACCAGCGGAACCAGGAGCATCCTGTTTTTCATGGCATCCTCTCTTACTGATGGAAAGCGCCGCCCGCGCCCGAATAGTTCACTACTTTCCCGGCGTGCGGTCAATCGGTCTGTGTCAGCCGGCCGGCCGCCGAGCAGAAATCCCGGCCCGAGCGGCCCGCCAGTTTCTCGATGGGCGTGGACAAGTCCACCAGCTGCGGGCGCTGTCCTTCCGCGCCCAGTTGCACCAGAAAGAGCCGGGCTATGTTGAAGTCGCGGGCCCCGTCCGCGCCGTGCGTGGTCAGCAGGAGCAGGTCGGGCGCCAGCCATTCCACATAACTGTGGCGCACCTCCCGCACCCGGCCGAACCGCGGGTCGAAGCCGGCGTAGTCCGCGGGCCGGTCCGACAACGCCACGTCCTCGGGCGCCTTCCATGGGTCCCCCGCCTTCCGGATGATCACCAGGCGCCCGTCCCGCGAGCGGGTACAGGCCACGGCCTGTCCATCCGGGCTGACGGCGACATGCCCGCAGCCGTCGGCCGGCGTCAGCGCCCGCGGGCTGGAGCCCTCCGCGCCGATCACGGCCGCCTGGGCGCCGCTCGCGTCGTCCACCTTCCGGTGATAGGCCAAGGTTGTTCCATCGGGAAACGGGGAAGGATCCTCCACCAGGATTCCGCCGCCCGTCCGGCTGTCGGCGATTGGCCGGGCGGGGCCCAGGCGGAACGTCGAGTCAGCCGCCTGCACCTCCGCTTTCCAGAGGCTGTGCTCGCCCCGTTCCTGTCGCGAGTAGAAGAGCGTGCGGCCATCCGCGGAGAAAGCCGCGAACCGGGCATCCGCCGCCAGGAGCGAGTCGCCGCCGGTTTCCAGATCCAGCACATGCAGCGAGGGCCTCGAACGGCCGGGCGCCGGACGCTCTTCACGATCGTAGACGGCCCATCGGCCGTCGGGCGAGAGGGCCGGAAACCACTCGGCCAGGCCCGTCCGGTCCGTGAGGCGCCGGAGGTTCGACGCCTCGCCGGTGGCCAGATCATAGTCCACGCCGTAGAGATCGGCCCCGCCATGCGCATCCCGGGTGCACGATTGGTCGCTGTCCAGATTCGCCGCGAACACCAGTTTCAGCTGACCCGACAAAGCGGCCGCCGGGGCGCTCGCGGTCGGCGCGGAGGACTCGGCCCGAAGCCGCGCCGGCTTCACGGTCCATAACTGGCCCTTTGTGTAGCACAGCGGTTGCGCCGCGCGCGGCTTGAAGACCTCCTGCAGCAGGTCGGCATACGGCGGGAAGACCCGCGAGGGCGGCGCCGTCACGGATTCCGCCGGCCCGGCCGCCAGGACCGCGCCGGCCATGGCCTGCAGGAATTCCGCGCTGTTCAGCTTCGCGCCGCCCACGGACACGGTCGCGGGCACGAACCGGTCGCCCGCCACGCCGTCCAGGGCCCGGACGACCGAGGATGCCGCGGCCCGAATCGCTTCCACGGTGAATGCCGTCTCCCTGGCCAGCAGCGGCTTGTCATCCTCCAGCACCGGACCGTACAGGGTGCGCAAATCCGATCCGGCCGGACGATTCGCGAGGTTACGCGCCAGCGCCTCGAAGGCGTCGCACAGCGAGTAGACCCGGCCGCCCACGGCGACCAGGTCGGGCGGCCGGTCCTTCCAGCTCTGCGTCAGCGCCCGGGCCAGGACTTCGACATCCTGCGTCGAGGGAGCGAATCCTTTTTCCGGCTCGAAGCGGTCCGCCAGCGTGTCCCCGGTCACCCAGCCGCTGCCGGGATTCGCGGGGAAGAATTCCTCCTCCAGGTACCGGGCCGTCCGCGCGCCCTCTTGCTCCTCAACCTTGCTGAAGCCCATCAACAGCAGGCGCGGGCGGCGGCGGTCGAGCGTCTCCAACGTGTGGCGAAGCGGGCCGAACCGGTAGCCGGCCTCGCCCGCCTCGTCGCCCTTGCAGGTCAGCCGGCCCATGTACCAGAACAGGCTCTCGTCCTCGCCGGCGATCCTCATGATCCCGTCCGCCGTCTCGCCGATCCGGAAAATACGCAGCGCGTGCAGGGCGATGGGCACGGCGGGCTGGTCGAGGCCGAAGCGGCTCATGCGCCGGAACGCGTAGCCCTCGGGGGCGCTCTCGAGGCCGTGGCTGGTCAACATGGACACGTCCTTGCCGAACGCCTGCTGTACCAGCTTCAAGCCGCCGACACGGGAGCGGTCCGTCTCCGACGGCTGACGCCGGTCCAGCATCCTCGCGGACTCATCGAGGCGGTACGGCCGCGCGTGGGAATAGCGTTCTTCGACCAGCGCCACGGCGGTATTCCAGTCCTTCCCCGTCGTCAGCGACCAGGGACCGCGGTAGCCCTGCGCCTCGTGGAGTGTGTAGACCTCGCCCAGCAACTCCGAGGCCACCGGGTACGGGCCGTGCGTTTCCTCGCCGTGATAGCCCAGCGGCAGGCCCCACTCGCGGACTTGCGGCAGGATGGTCGGGTCTTCCCGCTGGAGCCGCTCGATCAGGATGCCGTCAAAAAACAGCGTGCCGGGGATGCCGTTGTCCACGAAGAACCGGCCCATCCGCCGCACCTCGGCGGCGGTCGGGTAGTAGCCGCCGGGGCCCTCGTAGTGGTGCGTGAAGGCAAGGACAAAGACCGGCTTGTTCGGCCCGTCGAAGAAGGATGGGTTCGCCCCCGGCCTGTCGGGCCGCCCGCGATCCCGGGGCGGGCCGGGCCGATACTCGGGCCGTGTCCCCGCCGCTTCCGGCGATGACATTTCAAGGATGGCCATCGCCTCTTCCA
Organism: Kiritimatiellia bacterium; assembly: GCA_018001225.1. NCBI lineage: Bacteria > Pseudomonadati > Kiritimatiellota > Kiritimatiellia > Kiritimatiellia bacterium. Next base: position 101,226 of record JAGNIJ010000004.1, read on the forward strand.
GGAGCCGCTCCGCCTCCGCGCGATCGCCGCCCTGTGCCGCGGACCGGGACAGGCGGTCCAGCCGTTCCGCCTCCGCCGTGTCCTGTCCCCGGGCCTTGGCCTGGTCCAGCAGTTCATGAAACCGGCGGAGCTTCCGCCCCCCCTCGCCCGGCGGCTGTGCGGATGCGGCGATCAAGTTGAAGGCCAGGGCCGGGAGAAGAACGCTTTTGACAATCCAGCCGTGTTTCCGTGCGCGCCATGCCCGGGGAGTGTTCATGCCGCAGAAATAGCGCACCGGGAAGGCCGGAACAAGCCGGGAGAATGGCGTACCTGGCAGGAGTCGAACCTGCAACCTTCTGATCCGTAGTCAGATGCTCTGTCCAATTGAGCTACAGGTACCCGAAAATGCGGCATTCGCACACCCACTTTTTCTTGCCGCGGTGATTTTCATACCGCACTTTGCCGCCGGCGTCAATCCCGCGCGCGAGCTTGCCAGCCATTCTTATTCTGGGCAGAACAGCAGGCTCATAGCGCCTGCTGTACTGTGGACGTCTGTTGAAAGTACAGCGGGGGCTACGAACCCGCTGTGATTCGCGCGCCGGAATACGCCGAAAGTAGAATGGCCGCGAACTTGCCGGATCGGGACGAGTTGCTACAATTCGCGCACCGGACGGAAAACATGCACGTCACCGACCCGCAGTTCAACGTGGAGGTCAACGCCTGGCTCCCCTGTGCCCTCCTCCTCGCCGTCCGGCTGATGGTCCTCGGCCTGGCGTGGAGTTGGTTGTGGCCGGAAGACCCGGCCCCCCGCGGGCGCGCCGCGCGCGCGGGGCTGCTCACCGCGAAGGCCGCGCTGGCCGGGCTGCTGGCGTCGCTCACGGTCACGATCGGTCTGGCCGCCGTGAACCTGTACACGGAGCCCGCGGAGTGGATCGCCGTGGCCGCCGTGGCGCTGGCCGGCCTGGCGGCGGGCCTGTGGACGGGACGGCTGAAGCTGTTGGATCGCCTGAAGGACCTGCTTCCCGGCGCGGCGCTGCTGGCGATCGGCTTCGCCGTGATCATGGCGTTCCCGCGCCGCGGCGAATGGGTGCTGGGCGGCTGGGACCCCGGCATCTACATCAGCCAGGGCGTGACCATGAGCCGGACGGGCAGCCTGCATCCCGTCCCGGACCCCTTCTTCGCGCGGCTGGACGACCGGGACCTCTCCCTGTTCACGCGACCGCGGCATTCCTACCTGGAGGCGCACCCGGTCGTTCCGCTGGACCGGGTCCAGCGTACGTTGCAGCCCTTCTTTTTCCCGGGCACGCCCGGCCTGATCGCGCTGCTCTACCGGTGCGGGGGCCTGCGCGCGGCGACGCGGGTCAACGATTTTGCCGGGCTCCTGGCCGCGCTGGTGTTCGCCGCGGCGGCCCTGCGCCTGACCCACCGCCGGTCCGCCGCGCTGTTCGCGCTGGCCGCGCTCGTGGCCCAGCCGTTGTGGCTGTATCACACGCACTTCCCGACTTCGGAAATGCTGCAACTCACGCTGCTCTCGGGCCTGGCGCTGGCCTTCCCTCTGCGCGAACGGTCGCTCGGCGCCGCCGGCCTGCTCGGTGTACTGCTCTGCCTGGCGGAGATCAACCGCTTCTCGTTCCTGCCGTTCGGCATGCTCTTCGTCTTCCTCCTCGCCTGCGACGATCTCCGCCGGACGCCGGCGCCGCGGATGGATATCGAGCGCAGCCTGCAGTTCGGCGGGCTCGGTATCGGCGCCCTCTTCGCCTATTTCAGCAACCCGGCCAACATGGAGCGGCTGTACGACACCGTGCCCTCGCTGCTGGGTTCGGCCCTCCTCCTCGCCGTGGCCGTGGTGATCCTCGACAGCCGGGTGCTGCCCGAACGCCTCCTGCGGCGTGTTCCCGGGTTGTGCACGGGCTGGCTGCTCCCCGTCGGGCTGGCCGCGCTGGCCGCGGTGTTCGGGCTCGCCGCCCTGGACCGGCTGCCGGCCTGGGGCTCGCTGCCGTGGGCCGCGCGCGGGGCCGTGAATTTCATGGGCGCCGGCTGGCTGGTCCTGGCGGCAGCCGGAGGATGGTGGCTGGCACGATCGCGGGAGCCGCGGCACCTGGGACTCAAGACCTGGTGCGTCTTCCTGCTGGCCGCGGAGGCGGTCAGCCTGCTGAACCCGGAAATCACCCGCGTCCTTCCCTGGGCGGCGCGCCGTAACGTGGAGTTCGGCGTTCCGCTGGCGGCGCTGCTCGCGGCCCTCGTCCCCGCCGCGCTGTGGGGCGCGGAGCCCATCCGCGCCGGGCGCCGGGCGCTGGCCGTCCTGCTCTGCCTGCTGCCGGCCGCCGCGCACGCGCGCGAGGCCTGGCACGCCTGGTCCGTCACCGAGCACGACGGACTGACCGGCGTCCTGGCCCAGGTCGCCGACCGGACCGCGCCGGGCGACCTCGTCGTCGCGGACCATTTCCGCTGGGGCACACCGCTCCGGTTCCTCTACGGCCGGACCGTCATCAACGGAGAACTCTTCCTCGACACCCGGTTCAATGCCCGCATGCCGGAAGCCCTCGCGGTCCTGCGATCCATGGCCGCGGAAGGCGCCCGCGTACGGTTCCTCGTGTCCACCGGGCAGGACCTCGGGGTCTATCCCGTGAATCCGGGGCCGGCCCGCCTGGACTGGTCGTCGCCGGACTGGCCGGATCGCGAGATCGTGCACGGCCCCCGCGCGCGGGGCGTGGCGGCCAAGGAGCGGACGCGGAGTTTCAGGCTGTACACATGGGAATAACGGCGGCCGCCGGCCGGCGCCGGGGCGCCGAAGATTGGGCTGGAGATTTTTTCCAAACATTGGAAAAATCCCCGACGGTTTTTCCAATCATTGGAAAAATCCGCGGCTTTTTTTCCAATGATTGGAAAACCGGAAGGAGACCGTTTTGAATATCATCCAACGCGCCCGGGAGGTCCTGGACACGGAGATCGCCGCCCTGGCCAGGGTCCGCGACGGGCTCGGCCCGGCGTTTGAAGAGGCCGCCCGCGCGCTGCTGGACCGGCTCGGCCGCGGCGGCAAGATCGTGGTTACCGGCGTGGGCAAGAACCAGCCCATCGGCCAGAAGATCGCGGCCACGCTGACCAGCACCGGCGCGCCGGCCCTCTTCCTGCATCCGTCCGACGCCATGCACGGGGATCTCGGCCTGCTGCAGGAGAACGACGCGCTGCTGGTGTTGAGTTACAGCGGCGAGTCGGAGGAACTGCTGGCCCTGCTGCCCGTCGTCAAGCGGTCGGGCACTCCCGCGATCGCGTTCACCGGCGACCCCGAAAGCGCGCTCTCCCGGCTCTGCGACATCGTGGTGCCGGTGAAGGTGGACCGCGAGGCCTGCCCCTTCAACATGGCGCCCACGGCGAGCACCACGGCCACGCTGGCGACCGGCGACGCCCTGGCCATGGTCCTGCTCGAGGCCCGGGGTTTCCAGCTCGAGGATTATGCCAAGCTGCACCCCGGCGGGGCGATCGGCCGCACCCTGCTGATGCGGGTGGAGGACATCATGCGCACGGGCGACCGCGTCGCGCGCGTCCGGCCAGATACCCGCGTGCAGGACGCCGTTCTGGCGATGACCAGCGCCCGCTCGGGCTCGGCGGTGGTCGTGGACGAGGCCGACGGCGTGCTCGGTATCTGCACCGACGGCGACTTGCGGAGGCACATCGCCGACAACACGCGGAACGTCGCCTCGCTGCGCATGGAGGACGTCATGACCCGCGATCCCATCCAGCTGACCCGCGGGCACCTGGCCGTGGACGTGCTGGCGATCTTCGAGCAGCACAACATCGACGACCTGATCATCGTGGACGAGGCCGGGCGCCTGATGGGCATGATCGACATCCAGGATCTGCCCAAGTTCAAGATCTTCTAGACCGCGCCCCCGTGAGAAAGCCGAAGTCACCGCCCTCGCTGCGCATGGTCCGGCGCGTGATCACGACCGTGGTCGGCGGCTCGGTCCTATTGATCGGCGCGGCCCTGCTGGTGCTGCCCGGCCCGGCCTTCGTGGTCATCCCGATCGGCATGGCGATCCTCGCGTCGGAGTTCGCCTGGGCGCGGCTCTGGTTGCGCCGGGCGCGGAAGTTCCTGGCCCCGGTCCTGCCCCGGAAGGGGCGGGCCGGGCCGCCGAAGCCTCCCGCCATAACGGCGCCTTGAACGGAGACGCCCGCTTTGCTATAGGAAGGGCAGCCAGGTTGACGGGCAAGGAGCATTCATGAACACGCGAACCGTGGTTTTCGGCCTGCTGGCCTCCCTGCCGTGGTGGGGCGCGGCCCGCGCGGCCGGCGTGGAACTGGACTGGTCGTTTCATTCCGCCTCGGGCGAGGACAACCGGGCCACCCAATTCGTGCCCGGCCAGGCCTTCACGTTCCTGGGCAACGGCAAGACGGAAATCCCCGACGACGACGGGATCACGATCTACGTGATGACCGCCAACCAGTTCGCCGGCGACGCGGACGAGCAGGTCTTCGTGCGCTGGTGGAACGGCGAGCGCGAATACTGGGTGATCGCGGAATGGGTTGCCAACGCCATCCTGGACGTCACGGGGGAGAATGCGGGCGTGTTCCGCGGCAAACCGGAATTCGGCACCGTGATGGTGGACATCTGGAAAGTCTACATCCCGCCGGAATACACGCGCCGCGGGGACAACTACTACGTCGTCCAACTCAAGGCGTGGAGCCCGCTGGGGGCGATCGAGAACTACCTGCTGCGCGACGCCGGCGCCGAGGAGGCCAAGGTGAACAACCTCGGCCAGGCGTGGACCGGGAACGCGGATTACCACGATCACGACTGGAAAGTCGTGATCACCGAATAGCTCTTTCTCGCGGCTCGCGGGGACGCTCGCCCTCCCATTCCTGTCTTTTCGTTCCTGGAGGGCGAGCCTCCGGCGAGCCGCGGCCGCTTCAATACCGGTAATGCCCCGGCTTGTACGGGCCGTTCACCGGCACGCCGAGGTAGGCCGCCTGCTTCCGCGAGAGCTTCTCCAGCTTGACGCCGCTCTTGCCCAGGTGGAGCCGCGCGACCTTCTCGTCGAGGTGCTTCGGCAGCACGTACACGCCCACGGGGTACTTGCCGGGATTCGCGTACAGCTCGATCTGGGCCATGGTCTGGTTGGTGAAGCTGTTGGACATGACGAAGCTCGGGTGGCCCGTGGCGCAGCCCAGGTTGACCAGCCGGCCCTCCGCCAGCAGGATGATGCTCCGGCCGTTCGGCAGGTGGATGCGGTGCACCTGCGGCTTGATCTCCTCCCAGCGGTACTTGCGCATCGGGTCCACCTGGATCTCGTGGTCGAAGTGCCCGATGTTGCACACGATGGCCAGGTTCTTCATCCGGCGCATGTGTTGCTCGGTGATCACGTCGCAACAGCCGGTCGCCGTGACGAAGATGTCGCCGAGGCGGCAGGCCTCGTCCATCGTCATAACCTCGTAGCCTTCCATGGAGGCCTGGAGCGCGCAGATGGGATCGATCTCGGTGACGATGACGCGGGCGCACTGGCCCTTGAGGGCCTGGCAGCTCCCCTTCCCCACGTCGCCGTAGCCGGCGACGACGGCGACCTTGCCGGACACCATCACGTCCGTAGCACGCATGATGCCGTCCACCAGCGAGTGGCGGCAGCCGTAGATGTTGTCGAACTTCGACTTGGTCACCGAGTCGTTGACGTTGAAGGCGGGGAAGAGCAGTTCGCCCTTCTCGTGCATCTTGTAGAGCCGGTGGACGCCGGTCGTGGTTTCCTCGCTGACGCCCCGGATGCCCTTGACGATGCGGTGGAAGCGGCCGGGATCGCGCCGGACGGCCTTCTTCAATTGCGCGAGGAGGATCTTCTCCTCGTGGCTGCCGGGCTTGCGGTCGAGGATCTCGGGATGGTCCTCGGCCTGGTAGCCGAGGTGGACGAAGAGCGTCGCGTCGCCGCCGTCGTCGAGGATCATGTTCGGGCCCTGGCCGCCGCCCCAGTCGAGGATGCGGTCGGTGAACTCCCAGTACTGTTCCAGCGACTCGCCCTTGATGGCAAAAACGGACGTCCCGCGCGCCGCGAGGGCGGCGGCCGCGTGGTCCTGCGTGGAGAAGATATTGCAGCTGGCCCAGCGCACCTTGGCGCCGAGGTGCTGGAGCGTCTCGATCAGCACCGCGGTCTGGATGGTCATGTGCAGCGAGCCCGTAATCCGGGCGCCGCGAAGGGGCTTTTTCTTCCCGAACTCCTCGCGCAGGGCCATCAGGCCCGGCATTTCATGCTCGGCGAGGTCGATCTCCTTGCGGCCGAAGTCGGCCAGGCGCAGGTCCTTGATGCAGAAGTCCTTGAACGCTTTTTTCATCTCCATCCTTCCCTCTTGTGTCTTCGAACCGGGTTACTATGCCCGTGATTTTGATTTTTTCCAGTTAAAATGGAGGCGGGACGCCCTCGTCCCGCCCCTGCGGCCGGATCTTCCCTTCAACCTACTCGTCGATCACCTTGCGCCGGCCGCCGGTGGACCGGGCCAGGGTCTGGTAAAAGGTCTTGGCCTGTTCGCCCCGGTCGTTCTTGAAGGGCTTGTAGAGGATCGGGTTGATCCGCGTCGGCCGGCCGGTGGTGCGCTCGATGGACCGGGCATGCTCGAGGATCTGCTCCTGGTGCTCCGGGATTTCCACGCCGGTTTCCATGTTGCCCTTCTTCAGGTACGGCGGGTCGTCGGAGAGGACGAACATCGTGTCGCACCCCATGTCGGCGGCCAGGCGGATGGCCTCCGACGGCGTGCTGCCGGAATACCCCGGCCGGTTGCCTTCCCGGTGCGAGTCGAAGCCCTTCTGCAGCCAGGCCAGGGCCTTCTGCTTGTTCTCCTGCGTGGCGAAGACCATCTGGGGGGCAAAGGCCAGCGCCCCGTCCACGAAGACAATGATGTTGAACCGCGTGCCGGGATGCATGCCCTCCATCATCGTGATCGTCTGCTGCGTCACGTCCTGCACGACGCCCTTGGCGACCATGCTGGGACTGATGTCCATGCAAATCACGACCGCGCGCGTGCGGACGTTCTCGCCGAAGAACTTGGTGTCCGAGTAGCCCGTGCCCCCCGTCAGCCCGCGGCCCGCGCCGCCGCCGGAGCCGCCGAGCCCGCCGAGCGACCCCGCCCGCGCGCCCATCAGGGGCGTGTCCCGCATGTTCTTGATATCCGGCGTCTTGAGGTCGGGCATCTGGGGCAGCGCGACCTTGGACGGGGCCTCGGTCACCAGCCGCTGCAGGACCTGCGGCTTGCGCACCTGCTTCTGCATCTGCTTCACGCGGATGCTGTGCTCGAGTTTCTTGGCGGGGATGGAGGGGTTTTTCTTGCCCTCGAACATCATCTTCTGGCGGGCCTGCACGACGATGATCGTCAGGTAGGCCGCCGCCAGGATGAAGATGACGTGCACGACGACGCTGATGGCCACGGCCTGGGCGGTCATCTTCCGGGACTTTCCCGCGGCCGGGGACGGGTCGGGGACCGAGGGTTGCAGGTTCACAGCTCTTCCTCCTCGACGGTGAAGGTCACGCTCGCGATCTTGGCGGCGGCGCAGGCATTGAGCACATCCACCACCCGCTGGTGCTTGACCTTGCCCTGCGGGGAGATCGTCAGCAGCGCGGGCACCTTGTTGGCGTCCGCGGTCTGCTTGAAGCGGATCAGCGTCTTGAGCAGCTCGGGCAGGTTGGGATCGGTCGGCGAGTCGTACTGGAGGCTGTTGAGGAAGATGTTGCCATCCGCGGTGATCTCGATGACCTGTTCGTCGGGGATCTCCACCGCCTCGGACTGGTCGGCGACGCCCGGCAGGGCGAAGCCGATATCCGCCTCCTGCCGGTAGAACGTGCTGGAGACCATGAAGAAGATGAGCAGCAGGAAGACGCAGTCGATCATGGGCGTCATCTGGATTTCCATCTTCTCTTCCGGGGCGCGGCGGAGTTTCATGAGCCACCTCCCGGGATGCTCTGGAAGGTGGCGAAGATGATGTCCATCACCCCGGCGGCGGCGCAGGCCTTGATGGCGCGCCCCACGACGGCGAATTCCGCGTTGCGGTCGATGCGCATGTAGACGCGCAGCTCGGGATCCTCCGCGCGGCGCGCGGCGATTTCCTTCTGCAGCCCGGCGTCGTCCACCAGTTCCTTGTACACCATGAACGGGCGCTCCTCGGTCACCGGGCCGGAGGAACTCGCCGTGCCGATGGGCAGGATGTTGACGACGCCCCGCCCGCGCAGGTCTTCCGGCACGGCGGCCTTCGGCGCGACCGGCAGCTGGACCTCGGGGGTCAGGTCCACCTTGGACATCGTCGCGGCGCACATGAAGAAGATGAGCAGCAGGAACACGCAGTCGATCATGGGGGTCATGTCCACCCCCAGTTCGGCATCAGGCTGTTTGCGGAGCTTCATCGGGTCCCCGTCAGGCGGTCGGCGCCTCCTCGACGATGAAACTGGAGCCGGTCAGGTCGTCCAGGAGCAGCGAGTAATTCAGCTCGGCCTGCTGGATGATCCGGTTAAGCATGTTGCGGAAGAGGAAGTAGAAGAACATCGACGGGATGGCGATGATCAGGCCGGCCGCCGTGGTGATCAGGGCCTCGCCGATGTTGGCGGCGAGCAGTTCCGGCTTGCCCATGCCGCCGGACCCGATCTTCTGGAACGCGCCGATCATGCCGCTGACGGTGCCCAGCAGCCCCATCATGGGCGAGATGGCCGTCACCAGGGAGAGGAAGTTGATCCAGAAGCCGGCCTGGGATTCCTCGCGGCCCACGGCCTCCGCAATGGCCGACTCCACGTTGGCCTTGGCGCCCATCGGGTCCTCGGGGTTGAACTTGCGCAGGCCGGCCAGCAGGGCGTTGGTGAACAGGCTGTTGGTGCTGGCCGATACGTTGACCATGGTCTCGAGGTTCTGCTCCTTGGCGGCCACGCGCAGCTGGCCGAGGGCCGCCTCGGGGATCATCTTTTTCTGGCTGATCTGCCGGAAGTTCAGCACGGCCAGGCTGATCATCGCCAGCGAGCAGGCGCCGAGGGGCCACATGGCCCAGCCGCCGACCACGATGAGGTCCCACAGCGTCATCTTCTTGGGTGCCGGGGCGGCCGGCGCGGCCGCGGCTTCCGGCGCGGCGGCCGGGGCCGCCGCTTCCTGCGCCCAGCTCACGGCCATGGCGCCCATCAGCACCAGCAACACCAGCGTCAGCCCGCGTCGTGTTCGCCTGTTCATCGGATATTCGCTCCTTTTCTGCGTTAGTAAAAAACGGCTAATCCACCTGGAGATCTTCCGTATCGGTTTTGGCCGGCGCGGTCGCTTCGGCCGGCGCGGCGCCGGTGGTGGTCGTCGCCCCGGCCTCCGCCGGGACGCTTTCCTCCATGATCGTCCCGGCCGCTTCCATCTCCGCGCGGTGCTCGCCCTGGATTTCCACGGCATGCCGGGTCTCGCGGGTGCCGGGATAGTCCTGCTGCAGCACGGACACCGTCTTGTTCAGCGACTCCCAGTCCTTGAGCTGGGCATAGCAACCCACGGCCGCCTCCAGCCCGCGCAGCTCGTTGTTCTGCGTGTACGGATGGAACACCACGAGGCGCAGGTAATCCAGCAGCGCGTCCTGGGGGCGGCCCTCGGCGGCCAGGGCGTTGGCCCGGGAGAACAGCGCCGTGGACAGCAGTTCCTCGTCGTCCTCCGGCAGCACGACATTCTCGAAGTAGGTCAGCGCGGCCTTGGAATCCCCGGCCAGTTCGCTGGCGATCCCGGCGCGAAGGCGGGCCGCGGTCTTCTGCTCGGATTCGCGGGGCTGCTTGAGGATGTCCTCGTACTGGCGGATGGCCTCGCGCCACAGGCCCTGCCGCGCGTAGAGCTGGCCCTTCCGCAGGATGGCCTCGTCCATCGGGATGCCGGGCAGCGAGCGGAACGGCCGCAGCGTGAGGATCAGGCGGTCCAGGGCGTCGTGCACGGCGCGGAACTGCGCCTCGGCGGCGGCGACGTCGGCCGCGGCGAACACGCGGGGCGCGGGAAGGCGGACCTGCCGGATGTCCGCCAGGGGAACTCCGGCCTCGAAGGCGCCGCCGTCCGCGGTGCTCTTGCTGATCCAGAGCATGTCCTTGTCGAGGCGGAGCAGCCTCGCCTGGACCGGTCCATCCTTGGTCACCAGGATGGCCGGGCCCACGCCCGGCTCCGCCGGAGCCTGGGCGGCGCCGCGGAAGGCCGAAGCCAGGAACAGGCCGGCGACCGCGATGTGCCAACGAATTCTCATCACGCCTTTTCTTTCCATCATACGCCCAGTTGCTCCAGCCGCTGCCGCGCCTCGGCGGCCTCCTTCGTGCCGGACAGGGTCTCCAGTTCGAGCATCTCCCTGTACGTCTTGGCCGCCGACTGGAAGTCCTTGAGTTCCTCGAAGGCCCGGCCGCTCTTGAGGTAGGCCTGGGCCACGGCGCCGGTATAGGCGCCGTAGAGGACATACACGCGCTGGTAGTACGGGATGGCGTGGCGCGGCCGGCCCTGGGCCTCCAGACAGGCCGCGGTCGCCAGCAGGGATTCCGGCTTGAGGGCCCGGGGGCTGGCCCGGTTGGCGAGCACGGTGGAATAATCCGCGATGGCCTCGCTGTACCGCTCGGCGGCCTGGAGGCTCCGCGCGCGGAAATACGTGGCCTCCATGACCAGGCTCGGTTCCGCGGGATAGGCCAGGGCGGCGTCGGCGTGCGCGAGCGCTTCCGCCGGCTTCCCCGCCTTCACCAACTGTTCCGCGAGCCGAGTATGCGCCAGGGCGGCATGCCGCGACTCCGGCCCGATCTTCAGCAGTTGCTCGAAGCAGACCGCGGCCTCGTTGGTCTTGCCCTGCGCGGCGAGCTGGTCGCCCAGCCACGCCAGCGTCTCCAGGCCGAGCTGCTCCGTCTTGAAACTCGAGGCGAGGATCTGGGCGGCGCGGCCCTGCTCCTCGGGCGGGCGGGCCTGGATGTCGGCCATGTTCAGCCGGGCGGCGAGGGTCAGCCGCTTGTCGTCGAGCGCCTTCTGCTTCCTTTCGGCGAGGACCGCGGGGAAGCCGCCGGGCTCGTCGCCATACATGCCGGCCAGGTCGCGGAGCATGAGATCGAATCCGTCCCAGCCCACCGTGTTGCCGTGGAGCTCGATCATGGACCAGTAGAGGCGGCGCGCCTCGTCCAGGCGCCGGGTCTGGCGCAGCGCCCAGCCGGCCTGGTAGGCGGCGTCGATGATGTTGTCGTCGTCGGGGTTCTCGCGGATGAACGCCGCGAAGGCCTCGGCCATGTCCTTGAGGTCGTCGGGTGTGCCCAGCGCCTTGAAGACCTTCGCGCACTGCGTCAGGGCCATGTACTGGAACGCCCCGGCGGGCTTGCCCACGCGCAGGTAGGCGCCCTTCGCGCGGTCCAGTTCGCCGATCGCCGCCAGCGCGTCGCCGAGGGTGACCAGCGCTTCCCACCGGAAGTAGTGCTCCGGGTTGGCCTCCACCCAGGCCTCCAGGGCCTTGGCCGCCTCCTCGAAATCCTCGACGGCGTAGCGGCAGAGCGCGGCGCGGTACGCCGCCTCGGGCGCGTACACGCTCATGGAATTCATCTCCGCGTACTCCTCGAACAGCGGCCGCGCCTCGGCGTACTGCCCGCCGTAGAACAGGGCGATCGGCAGCCAGTACTGGACCTCCGTCGCCAGGATATGCTGCGGGTACTTGGCCAGCCAGCCGCGCAGGACCTTCACCGCCTCTTCGAAGCGTTCCTGCATGGCCAGGGATAGCCCCAGGTAGAACTCGATGCGGGGCTTCTGGACGTGTTCCGGGAAGCGGCGCAGCAGCGCGCGCATGGCCACCTCGGCCTCTTCGAAGCGCTCCGTGTTGACGTAGGCCTCCCCGCGCAGGAACGCAACGGTGGGCACGTTGGGCCACTGGACCGGCGGGGGCGGCGCCGTGTCCGCCGCGGGGGTGACCGACAGGGCGGCCTCCGGCGGTGCGGCCCCGGCCCACGCGCCGACCTTGCGGTGCTTGGCGCGGTTCTCCGCCTGCCGCAGGCGGTGGGTGAAATCCTCCAGGCTGGTGCCGTCCGGCGGCGGGGTGCTGGCCCCGTGGATCCGGGCCAGGCCCTGCTCCACGAGCAGTTCGGCCAGGTCGTCCTCCCCGGCCTGGATCAAGGCATAGTACCAGGGCGCTTCCGGGGTTCCGCCGGCCTTTTCCCACTGCGTCAGCACCGCGAAGCCCGGCTGCAGCGTGCGCGCCACGAACTCGCTGGCATCCCGGCCCACGCGCACGACGTGCATGTCCGGGATGTCCCAGTAGGTCGCCTGCGCGATCAGGAAGGCGGAATTCTCGCGGTTCGTCTCGGCCGCGTCCACGAAGTAGAGACGGAAGGTATATTCCTGGCCGGCGTGGGAGACAGGCAACGTGTCGCCGTCGAACGGACGGCCGGGAATCAGCTGGCAATTGCTCAACTTCTGCCAGCGGGCCGCCAGGGCGTCCTGCGCGAGCAGCAGCATCCATCCTCCCAGCGCGGCGGCTATGGTGCGGGAGCAGCTCATCTCAATTCCGCTCCCACTCCGGGTCGTACCGGTCCAGGTAGCGGTCGCCCTCGGCGATCAGCTCGTCGAAGCGCCGGAGGCGCGACAGGCACAGCACCAGGTCGAAGTGGCCCGCCTCGCGGATCTTGTCCTCCGAGGCGACCTCGACGACCCGCATGAAGGCCACGCGGGCCTCCCAGAAGCGGTCCAGGTTGAAGAAGCAGCGGCCGATCCGGTGGAAGAGGCTGGCGTCGTAGTCCGGCAGCGCCTCGAGCTTCTTCAGCAGTTCCTCGCCCTGGGCCAGCGACCCTTGCAGCCGGCGCTCCTGCATGAAGCGCGCCTGGACCTGCTCGGGGGTGGGCTTGGCGCGGCGGAACCGGTCCAGTTCGGCGCGAAGGCCCTCCACGGTTTCGCGCTGCCGGCGCAGGAGCACGGCCCGGGGTTTCACGCGACGGTAGGCCTTGAGGGCCAGTTCGTACTCCGTCTCGTCGAACGCCGCGTCACCGATCTCGAAGGCCAGGAAATTGCAGTAGGTGACCACGCTCCAGCTGCGCGGCCGTTGCTCCAGCTTGCGGAGCATGTCGATGGCCTCCACCGCCTTGTCCTGGTCGAACAGCGCGCGCGCGATGAAGGCGCCCGCCTGGCCCCAGTAGTCGGAACCGGGAAACGCGCCCATGAAGTCGGTGAAGGCCTGGACCCCGTCGGCGAGCTTGTCCTGCAGCATGAAGGCCATGCCGACCTGGTAGGCCGCGTCCTCCGCGTACGCGGAGCGGGGATACTGCGCGAGCAGGTCCCTGTAGGCCGTGATCGCGGCGTCCCAGGCCTCCAGGATCTGGTGGGCCACGCCCACGCGGTACAGCGCCTCGTCGCGGAAACGCGCCGCGGGGTATTTCGTGGCGTAGGTTTTGAACGCCTCGATGGCGTCGGCGTGCTGGCCCAGGTTATAGAGGCAGCAGCCGTAGGCGTAGAAGGCCCCTTCCATCTGCGCGGCCAGCGAAGGCTCGTTGCCGAAATTGGCGATCAACTCCTTGAAGAAGCGGGCCGCCTCGGAGAAGTTGCCCGCCGCGAACTCGCCGACTCCCTTGCGGTATAGCTCCTCGGGACCGTCAGCCTGGGCTCGGCCCTCCGTCGCAGCGGCCAGAAACAGGCAGGCCGCCACGGTCGTCATCTTGAAGGCTTGCTGCAGATTCATTTTCCCGGGTACCAGTCCGAAGTGGATAATTACCCGTTTGCGGCTTTCCGTTCAATACCTGATTCCGCGGCCCAAACGCGGGGATCGATCGGAAGCCACCGTGAAGAAAATCCGGCAGATCGGCGGAACTACAGCCGTCGGCTGATTCACGCATGTCTTCCTGCTGTAGCTCCGGCGCTCCGGCGCCGGAGCGGAGCGTCTATGTCTCCTTTTCGAACAGCCGGTACGTCTTGTACGGACGGGCGCCGTAGCGCTCGAGGGAGCGGATGAAGACGCGCAGTTGCTCGCAGATCAGCGAGCAATCGCATTGCTCGAGGCCGGGCTGCGTGCGAACCAGGTGCGCGTAGGTGTCGAGGATCATTGCGTCGTGCAGCCGGCGGTTCCGCCACGCGGGCTGGACACCAAGGAGCAAGGTCTTGACCCGCTTCAGCGGCGCCCACCGGGCGGCATGATAGAGCCGTAGCAGGTTCCAGGGCGTCAGCCGCCCGCCGAACCCGCGGATCAGCGGGTTCAGGTCCGGAATCGTGATCGTGAAGGCGACGATGCGGTCTTCCTCCAGAACGATGCGGATCAGGTCGGCGCGCAGGAGCGGCCGCAATTCGCCCAGGATCGCGCGGAACTGGCGCGGGGTGAACGGGATGTGCCCCCAGTTGCCTTCCCATGCCTCGTTGAAGAGTTCGAGGATCTCGCCGGAACGGCGGATGACTTCCGCGGGGCTCGGCATCCGCATCACCAGGCCGCCCCGCTGCATGAGATCGAGCGCCTCGGCCTTCATCGCATAGGGATCGATCTCGCGGTTCGTCACCCGCAGGGCGTACCAGTCCACCGACTTCCGGAAGCCCTGGCCCGTCACCAGCTTCTCGTACCAGGGCGGGTTGTGCGTCAACAGGAGGGCCGGCACGCCGTCGAACCCCTCCACGAGCAGCCCGATGTCGTCGTAGATGGAAAAACTCATCGGGCCGACCAGCCGCCGCGCGCCCCGGGCGCGGACCCACTCCGCGGCGGCGCGGAAAAGCGCCCCGGCCGCCTCCGGATCGTCCTCGCACTCGAAGAAACCGAAGAAGCCTGTCCCGGCCCCGTGGAACTCGTCGTGCCTCCGGTTCACCTGCGCCGAGATCCGGCCCGCCCACCGAGCCCCCCGCCGGGCCAGGAAACACTGCGCCTCGCCGAATTCGAAAAACGGGCCCCGGCGCGGATCGATAAACGCGCGTTGCCGCGAGACCAGCGGCGGCACCCAGCACGGGTCCGCGCCCTGCACCTGCCAGGGAAAGCGGATGAACGCGTCGCGTTCGCGCGCGGAGCGGATCGGCAGGACTTCCACGGGCGGCAGGGACATACCTATTCTTTCGCGGGGGCCCCGCCGAACTCCAGGTTGACCTTGTAACCCTTCCGCAGCGCGCGGTCGGGATTGGGCACGGACAACTCCACCTCGAAGTAGGACGGCTCCGGCAGCCAGTGCGGGAACGGCGCCCACGCGATCCGGCTGACCGTTCCCTCTAACTCCAGTCCCGGCCGGGCCAGCAGGGTCATCCGGGCGCGGTCCCCCACCTGGAGGCGCACGACGTCCAACTCGTGGACGTGGGCGCGGACGATCATCGGGTCCATCACGCCGAGCGTCGCGACCGGCTTGCCCGGCTCTCCTTCCGCGCCGGGCCGCGCGTCGCCGGCGATCCAGATCACGGTCCCATCCATCGGCGCGGGCAGGATCACGGTCTCCGGAATACCCTGTTCCGGCTGCTCGATGCCGAACGTTTCGCGCAGCCATTGCAGCCGGGTTTCGCGCTGCCGCCGCTCGAAGCCCGCCCGTTCGCGCGCCGCAACCAGGCGCTTTTCCAGGGCGCGTTCCCGGCCTTTCGCCAGTTCGGCCTGCTGCCGGGTGCCCAGTTGCTCCCCCGCCAGCCGCTCGGCCTCTTCCGCCGCCGCCCGGGCCTCCGCCCGTTCCGCCTCGAGGGCCGCCACCTCGGCCTCGGCCGCCGCCGGCGGCACGGGCGAGATCATGGACTCCAGCTCCGTCCGGGCCTTGGCGGACAGCGTGTACTTCACGAGCGGTTCGCCGCGCCGGACGTCCCGCCCGACCTCGACGCTCCACTCGGCGATGACGCCGCCGTACGGCAGCGCCAGCCCGCGCTCCACGGAGCAAAACAGCTCCCCTCGAACAGCGGTTTCTTCCGCCGCCACCATCGCCGGGAGGGCGGCCAGCACTAGGGCGCAGAATTTCGCTTTCATGGCTGTTCCGTTTCGGTTTGGCAGAGCCGGTCCAGCAGCGCACCGGACAGCGCGTCCCGCTCCAGGCACGCCTTGTGATAGATAAGCTCCGCGCGCAGCGCGCGGCGCTCCGCGTCGAGCCACTCCGCGCGGGCCCGGCGGGCGGCGTCGCCCGCCGCGGCCTGCCGCTCGGCCTGGTCCGCTTTCTCCGCGGCGGCCTGCGCCGCGAGCCAGTCGAGCTCCGTCGCGCGGCAGGCGCTTTCCGCCGCGCGCCAGCGTGCCCGGAGGTCGAGCACCTCGAGACGTCCCGACCGGTCTTGCTGGAGCAACGCGGCCTTCTGCCGGGCGATCTCGCGGGCCCGCTTCCAGCCGTCCCAGATCGGGATGTCCACGCCCACGGAAAAGTAGAAATCGCCGTCGTCCGCGCCGGACAGCGGGTCGGGCGTGCTGACGCCCAGCCAGAGGTCCGGGATGTACGCCGCGCGGGCGGCGAGGATGCGCAGCTCCTGCAACTGCCGCTGGAGATCGCGGGCCTCCGATTCGATCGAGCGGTCGCGCACGGTTTCCCAGGCCGCGCCGGGGTCCGGCGGATCGCCGAGCACCTGCGCGGCTGCCGACGCGGCCTCCACGGAAAAGGCGCGGTCCTCCGGCCAGCCGATCAACGCGGCCAAGCCCTCCAGGACCTCCGCGCGGGTTCGCCGCGTATGGTCCAACTGCAGCCGGCGGATTTCAACCTCCCGCTCGGCCGCCCGCCATTCCGGCTCGGGCCGGGTTCCGGCGGCCACGCGGTTCGACGCCGTGGCGACGCCGGCCTCGGCCAGCGACAGCAGTTCGGACTCCAGGCCCTCCAGCCGGCCGAGCGCCTCCACTTCCAGCCACCCCGCCCCGACGCGGCGCAGGCCGTCGGCGATGGTCTGCAGATGGGCCAGCACGGCCAGGCGGGTCAGGAGCTTCTGTGCTCGGAGAGAAAGATGCGCCTCGACGGGATTGTAAGGGTCCACCGCGAACGAAAGATACAGCCGCTCGTCGGAGCCGGCCGGCGGGTCCACGTAGTAGCGCGTCCGCAGCGAGAAGCGCGGGACATACTCCGACCGGGCGTCCGCCTCGTCCAGCTCCCGCATCGAAACTTCGATTCCGCCCGCCTCCAGGTACGGGGAATGCGCCAGCGCCTGCGCCACGCCGTCCCGGAACGCCAGGGGCCCTTCGCCCGAGGCGCCCGCCACGCCGGCCCACAGGGCCGCGAGGGCGGCCGCTCTAGCTTTCTTCCACATGGCTGGTTGTAAACCCCAAGGCTTTCAAATTCCCTGTGCCGCGATCGTCAAAAGTCCGGCGCGCCTTGCCCGTCGCGGCCAGGATGCGGCACAACTCTTCCGTCCGGCTGCCGGGCGCCGCGTAACCGACGACTACTTCATCGGCCAGCGCGGCCGTCACCTGGTTGCGAAAAGCGGCACTGTCCCGCGTGGCGCGCTTCACCCGGGCCTCGAAGGGCGTGACCAGCAGCAGGCGGCCCGAGTTCATCGGGCGGCGAAGCTCAACCGGAATCCTTTGGGGCAGGCCCCGCGCCAGGACCATGCACACCGGCGCCGCCGAACGGAGCAGGATTGTGAGCACTTCCTTTTCGACCGGCGTGTGGAACCCCCCGATGACCGCCCGGTTCTCGCTTCTCCATCGCCGCGCCAGATCCACGGCCTTCAGGATCAGCGCGCCGGGACAGCGGGCGGAACAGAAGAAGGCCGCCAGGGACGATTCCAGGATGTCCACGCGTCCGAGATGGAACAGCCCGGCCGGCGCCCTGGCGCCCAGGAATCCGCGCAGCGCCTGCCGCTTGTCCGCCGGGATATCGGATCCGTACGCCGCCTGCGCCTCGAGCACGGACGAAGGCAGCTTGCCCATGCGCCTTGCGCCCTTCATGAATATCCGCTGCATTTCCACCAGGCCATTGGACGCTGCATTGTTGCGTGGCGCCTTGGCTCCGATATCGAGCAGCGCGTCCACGGTGGTCCAATCATAGGGGGTATTTCGCAACTCCTCGTCACGGGCCCGCTGCAGAGCCGGGGCGGCTCGCTTCCATTGCTCAACAATGGTTTTCTGGTCGGCCTGGCGCGGGCGCTTCACTGGTTACGCTCCAGAATATGCATCGCTTCACGGACGATTTCCGGCGTCTCTTTCAAATCACACAGCGCCGTTAAGTGCCTCGCTATGTACTTCCTGTCCAAGGACACTCCCTGCTTGACGGCAATCCCGCGCACATCCAGCCAGTCCTGCGGCCGCCCGGCGAAGGCCTTCATGACAAAGAGATCTTCGGCCGAACACGTCGGGAGGACATATCCCGGAGAGAATTCAAACGCCGTCGCCCGATCCAGCATTTCTTGCTCAAACGCCAAAGCACCGAAGGAAATATCCACCGGCATACCGTTCGCGGCCGAGATAAGCAGAACGCGATTCACCAAGGAAAAAGCAAGCGCATCATCCCGACGAGGTTTGAATTGCATCAACAAGTCCCTGGCAAAGGTCTCCTCCTCGCCAAATCCCGTGTAAAGGGTCAAATCGGCATCCCGCGTCAATCGCGGTTCGCCCCACCGTTGCACGGCCAGGCCGCCGATGATGCAGAATTTCCAATTTCGTTTCCGCATGAAACCACAAATTTCCCTTGCGGCCACGAAGAGCGCATTCACCCAATCAGTCCCTTTCTGCGTTTATGGTATTTTGCCGCATCCGCCCGTTTCCCGCGAGCCTTAACTAGGGCCGCTTTCCCGGAGCACGCCGTCCTCCAAGTGACAGGTCCGCGCGCAGCATTCCGCAACGGCCGGGTCGTGGGTGACCACGATCATCGCCTTGCCGCCGCCGGAGAGGATGCGGTGGAAATGCTCCATCACCTGCCGCCCGTGGGCGCGGTCGAGCTGGCCGGTGGGCTCGTCGGCCAGGATCACCCGCGGGCGGTTGACCAGCGCGCGCGCGACGGCGACGCGCTGCTGCTCGCCGCCGGAGAGCAGGTTGGTCGGATGCCGGATTCGGTGCGCCATGTCCACGGCGTCCAGCGCCTCGCGGATACGAGCCTCGCGCTCGCTACGCGGCACGCCGGCATACATCAGGGGGAATTCCAGGTTCTCCCACACGCTTGTGTGCTCGATCAGGTTGCAGCTCTGGAACACAAACCCGAACATGCGCCGCCGGAAATCGGCCTGGGTCCGCCGGTCCAGGGCCAGCATGTCCCGCTCGCCCAGCCGGTAACTTCCGCCGCTCGGCGGCAGGAGCAGGCCGAGGATGAACAGCAGCGTGGACTTGCCGGAGCCCGACGGGCCGACGATGGCGACGCTCTCGCCTTCGCGCAGCTCGAGGTCCACGCTCCGCAGCACCTGCAGGCGCTCGGCCGCCGTGTCGTAGCCGCGGGCGAGGCCGCGGGCCTGGAGCAGCAAGCCGTTCCTGGTGGTTCCGTCATTCATACTTGATCGCCGTCACCGGCTCCATGCGGCTGGCGCGGAACGAGGGGTAGAAGCCCGCGCCGATCCCCAGCGCGAGCGCGACGCACAGGCTGACGCCCATGTACAGCCATACCGTTTCCGGCGGCGGGCTCGACCCGAGCCAGGCGCCAATCCCCCGCACCGCCAGCCACCCGAGCCCGGCGCCCAGCAGGCCGGCGCCCAGGCTCAACGCGGCGGATTCCGCGAGGAACTGCGCGAGGATGTCCCGGTCCTCCGCGCCCATCGCCTTCTTCAAGCCGATCTCCCGCGTGCGCGAGCGCGCGGCGGACATCATGATCGTCCAGATGCCGAACCCGCCGAGGGCCAGCGTGGCGGCCACGGCGATGTGGACGAAGGCCTGCACCCACCACACCATGCGCTGGACATGCTTGAGCCGCTCCCAGCCCACCTCGACGCGCAAATGGTCCGAGGGCTGAAAGCGATCAATGACGCCCGGCACGGCCTCCGTCACCTCCTTCACCGCCTCGACGGAATGACAGCGGACGTACAGACGGTTGGGCGGGATCAACGGGTGGATGCGATCCTGCGCCGTGGTGACCGGGATGAACGCCCACCGGTCGCGGTCGCCGACCCCGGGCCCGTCCAGCAAGCCGGTGATACGGTACAGGTCGCCGTCCACGAGCAGGTCCTCGCCCACGGCCTTCCCGCCCCCGTACAGTTCCGCGGCCAGGCGGGCGCCGAGAACGCACACGGCCCGGCGGCCGGCGATTTCGTCGGCCGAAAACAGGCGCCCGTCCACGGCGGCGAAGCTGTTGACTCCCCAGAAATGCCCGTCCACGCCGACGAGCGTGAACCCGTAGCGCTCGCCGCGCAGGACCGCGCGGGCGTTGACCATCTTCATGGCCATCGCGCTCACGCCGTCCACGCCGGGGAGGGCCCGCAGCGCGGCGAGGGTGTCCGGGCGGAACGTCGTGGGCGGGCGGCCGGCGGCCTCGTCGTCGAAAAAGACCTTCACCAGGGTCACGCCGCCGAGGACGTCCAGGTCGCGGTCGAGGTTGCGCTTCACGTTGCGGCCGATGGTGTTGACCGCGATGAAGCCCGCCGTGCCGAGCGTGACGGTCAGCAGCACGCCCAGGTACCGCGAGCGCTGGCGCAGCACCTGGCGGAAGCTGACGCGCAACAGGTCGTGAAGATCGAGCATAGTCGGCCCCGTGGACCGGCATTCTGCCCCACCGCGGCCGCCGGCTCAACCCGGAATATCCGGCGGGAAGACCTCCGAAAAGCCCTCCGAACCTTGCGCGATGCAAGACATCTCCTTTCACCCGCGGGCGAGAACTGCTAGCCATAC
>JAGNIJ010000005.1 GCA_018001225.1 Kiritimatiellia bacterium
CGAAGCGCGGAGGCGGCTCGCCGAGCCGCCGCTACAGAAGAAGCCCTAGGGCAGGCGGACGGCTTCCACGATCTCGATCGGCTCCACCGGCACGTCGCCGTGCGGGCCGGCCTGGCCGGTACGGACCGCCTTGATCTGGTCCACCACGTCCATGCCCTCGACCACGCGGCCGAAGACGCAGTAACCGAAGCCGCGCGGGTCGGGCGACGTGTGATCCAGGAAGGCGTTGTCCGCGACGTTGATGAAGAACTGCGCGGTCGCGCTATGCGGATCCGGGGTGCGCGCCATGGCGAGGGTCCCGCGGGCGTTCTTGAGCCCGTTGGCCGCCTCGTTGCGGACCGGCTCGCGGGTCCGCTTCTGCTGCATGTCCTTGGTGAAGCCGCCGCCCTGGATCATGAAGCCGTTGATCACGCGGTGAAAGATCGTCCCGTTATAGTGCCCGTCATCCACGTACTTCAGGAAGTTCTCGGCCGAAAGCGGCGCCTTCGCGGCGTCCAGTTCGATCACGATGTCGCCCAGGCTGGTCTGGAGTTTCACCCGGGGCGCGGCGGCGGGGGCCGTTTCCGGCGGCGACGTTTCCTCGGGTGCGGCGGGTGGCTCCGCAGGCGGCTGGGCTTTGGCGGCGAACCCGAGGACCAGGAACAGGCCGAACGGGGTAAGGATGGACCTCATGATGGACTCCTGTGTTTATGCGTTGAAACGAAACAACGGAACTCCCGGGCATTCTACGTGACCCGGGCGGGGCAGGCAAGTTGGACGAACGCGGGAAAAGGCCTGAAAATGGGAAAAAAAGGGCCTTGAACTGCGGCGGGGCGGGCGCTATGGTACACGCTCTTCGTCCGAAAACCCGGCCGCGCGGGGCGGCCGGAACACGAGGGTTGTGAGAGCGTTATGAAAAAGGATATTCATCCCGAGTACGGGGAGGCCACGATTTCCTGCGCGTGCGGGAACGTGATCAAGACCCGTTCCACCGTGCGCGAAATGCACATCAACACGTGCTCGCGCTGCCACCCGTTCTTCACGGGCCAGGCCAAGATCCTGGACGCCGAGGGGCGCATCGAGCGCTTCCGCAAGCGCTACGCCAAGCCTGCTCGCTAGCTTCCTTGCGCGGGCCAGTCGTGTCGTCGGACAGGACTGGCCCGTTTTGTTTCCGAGTCCGGAGACCGCGGATGGCACGGATAACACGGATAGCCGGGAGAGAAGATCCGCGCCATCCGTGTAATCCGCGGTTTCTGCTTGTCCGGGGTGGCAAAGGAACATGATGGATCAGGCCCATGTTCAGCAATGGCTGGCGCGGCTGGCGGAGATCGAATCGCTGCTGGCCGATCCCGCGACGGCGGCCAATCAGCGCCGGTTCCAGGAACTGCTCCAGGAGCACGCGCGCCTGCTGGAGATTCGCCGCGCCGCCGACGTGTACTTCCGGCTGCGGAAGGAGCGCGAGGACAGCGAGGCGCTGCTCCGGCAGGAGGGGGGCGACCCGGATATCCTGGAGATGGCCCGCGCCGAGATCGGGCGCCTGGACCGCGAGCTGCCGCCGGCGGAGCGCGCGCTGCTCGAGACCGTCCTGCCGCCCGACCCCGCCGACAGCCGCAACACCATCATGGAAATCCGGGCCGGCACCGGCGGCGAGGAGGCGGCGCTCTTCGCGGGCGACCTGTACCGCCTGTACACCAAGTACGCCGAGCGCTGCGGCTGGAAGACCGGCCTGATCGACGCCAGCCCGTCGAGCCTGGGCGGCTACAAGGAGATCATCTTCTCCGTCGAGGGCCGGAACGTGTACCGTACCCTGCGCTACGAAAGCGGCGGGCACCGCGTCCAGCGCATCCCGGTGACCGAGGCCGGCGGGCGCATCCATACCTCCGCGGCGACCGTCGCCGTGCTGCCAGAGGCGGAAGAGGTGGAGGTGGAGATCAAGCCGGAAGAGTTGAAAATCGAGTACTGCCGCGCCTCGGGGCCCGGCGGCCAGAGCGTGAACAAGTCGGATTCCGCGGTGCGCATCGTCCACCTGCCCACCAATACCGTGGTCACGTGCCAGGACGAGCGCTCCCAGCAGCGCAACCGCGAGAAGGCCATGCGGGTGCTGCGCGCACGCATTTTGGACCAGGCGCGCCTCGCCGAGCAGGCGCGGTTGTCCAGCGAGCGCAAAAGCCAGATGGGCTCGGGGGACCGCAGCGAACGGATCCGCACCTACAATTTCCCGCAGAACCGGCTGACCGACCACCGGATCAACCTGACGATCTACACGCTGGACCGCGTGATGGAAGGCGGCCTGGAGCCGGTGGTCGAGGCCCTGCGCGAGCACGATGTCGGCTTGAGAATCCAGCAGTTGATGAAAACCTGATCCCCGGGAGCCCGCGTGTCCGAACCTGTCGTGGCCGACATCCTTTTCTCCGCCGCGCGAAGCCTGGAGGCGGCCGGCCTTGACGAGGCGCGGCTCAAGGCCGAGTGGGCGTTGAGCCGCGCGCTCGGGTTTCCCCGGCTCGAATGGCCGCTCCGTTTCCGCGAGGCCGTGCCCGCGTCCGCCCTGTCCGCGTTCGAAAGCTACGTCCGGCGGCTGGCGGGGCGCGAGCCGCTGCAGTACGTCCTGGGCGACGCGGAATTCATGGGCCTGGTCCTGAAGACCGACCGCCGGGCGCTCATCCCGCGGCCGGAGACCGAGTTCCTGGTGGAAACCGTCCTGGAATACCCGCCGCTCTGGGCGGCGAACCGCAGGCCTGTTGTTGCCGACGTGGGCACGGGGACCGGCTGCATCGCGCTGGCGCTGGCGTCGAAGCGGCCCGGGGCGCGCTGCCTGGCCCGGGACAGCAGCCCGGCGGCGCTCGACCTGGCCCGGGAAAACGCGGCGGCCCTCGGACTGGAAGGCCGGATCGAATTCGAGGAAGGCGACCTGCTGGAGGGCGTTCCGCCGGGCTCGCTGGACGCGGTGGTTTCCAACCCGCCCTACGTGCCCGCCGGCGATTGGGCCGGACTGGACCGGTCCGTGCGCGATTTCGAACCGCGCGGCGCCCTCGACGGAGGCGCGGACGGCCTGGCGGTGATCCGGCGGCTGCTGCCGCAGGCCTTTACATCCTTGAAGGAGCGGGGGATAGTAGCTCTGGAGATCGGCGAGGGGCAGGCGGAGCGGGTGCGGCGGCTCATGAAGGATGCCGGCTTTGTCGCGGGGGAAATCCGGCGGGATTTTTCGGATCGGGATCGCGTGGCGCTGGGGATAAAGGAATGAAGACTTACAGGAGACTTTCCGGGCCCCTGCTGGGGCACCGTTCTTCGTTCGGCCGCCGCCAGCAGCTGACCGTGGCCATCTTGCTGCCGGTTCTTTTCTTCGTGGCTGTGCTCCAGTGGCGATGGATCGGGCAGAACAAGCAATCCCTGTTCCGGTTGAGCGGGTCCTGGTACGTCGAGCGCCTCCCCTGCGAGCTGTGCGGCCAGATGGGCTTCATCCAGTCCGGCGCGGACCCGCGGCAGCGAATCCTGTGCCCGGTCTGCCAGGGCCGGGGCGGGGGATATATCCGCCGCGTGGATGACCGCGATGTGATCTGCCCGGCCTGCGGCGGCATGGGCCGGATTTGGGATGAGCCCGACGGCGCGCATTTCTGCTCGCGGTGCGAGGGGCGCGGCCTGATCCGTGTCGAGGCCGGGGCGACCAACGCGCCTTCCGGCACGACGCCCTAGCGGTTCTCCAAGCTTGGAAGCCTCATGTTCGACAAACTCACAGGCGCCCTGCAGGGCCTATTCAGGAAGTGGCGGGGCCTGGGCAAGCTCTCGGAGCGCAACGTGCAGGACGCGCTGCGCGAGGTCCGGCTGGCCCTGCTCGAGGCCGACGTCAATTTCCAGGTCGCCCGCGATTTCATCGCCCGGGTCAAGGAGAAGTCCATGGGCCGCGAGGTGCTGGAAAGCATCACGCCCGGCCAGCAGATGATCAAGATCGTGCACGACGAGATGGTCGCGCTGCTCGGCGGCGCGAACCGGGACTTCGATCTATCCGGCCGCCCGGCCTCGGTGCTCCTGCTGGGTCTCCATGGCGCGGGCAAGACCACGACGGCGGCGAAGCTGGCGCGGTTCTGGAAGAAAAAGGGCCGGTCGGTGATGTTGGCCGCCTGCGACCTGCGCCGCCCGGCCGCGGTGGACCAACTCCGCATCCTGGCGGGGCAGGCCGGGGCGGCCTTTTGCCCGCCGGAACCGGGCGAGGGCCTGCCGGCCCTGGGCCGGCGGGCCCTCGATCGGGCCGGGCGCGAAGCGTGCGACGTTGTGCTTTTCGATACCGGCGGCCGGTCCCAACTGGACGCGGAACTGGTCGCCGAGGTCCGTGATTTGCGCGCGGCGGTCCGCCCCGCCAACGTGGTCCTGGTGCTCGACGCGGCGATCGGCCAGGAGTCCGTCCACGTGGCCGAGACGTTCCACAAGGAAGTCGGGCTGACCGGCCTGATCCTGACCAAGCTCGACGGTGACGCGCGCGGCGGCGCGGCCCTGTCCGTCCACGCGGTCACCGGCTGCCCGGTGCTCATGACCGGGACGGGGGAGCGGCTGGAAAACCTCGAGCCCTTTTACCCCGACCGGATGGCCTCGCGGATCCTGGGCATGGGGGACATCATCAGCCTCGTCGAAAAGGCGCAAGAGACGGTGGATCAACAGGAAATGGAGCGGATGCAGGAACGCCTGCTGGAGGACCGCTTCACCCTGGAGGATTTCCTGGCGCAGATCCAGCAGGTCAAGAAGCTGGGCCCCATGGAGAATCTGCTTGAAATGATGCCGGGGGCTGATATGTTGCGCGGCCGCATTCGGCCGGAGCAGGCCGGGCAGGTGGCCGCGGAGTGGAAGAGGGCCGAGGCGGTCATCCGCAGCATGACCCCGGGCGAGCGGCGGAATCCGGACATCCTGAACGCCGGACGTCGCCGGAGAATTGCCGCGGGGAGCGGGACCACGGTGCAGGACGTGAACGCCGTGCTCCACCAGTACGAACAGGCCCGGCGCATGGCGCGGCAGTTCAAGCACATGCAAAAAAGGTTGCTCCGAAGGGGCCGGTAGGGTATCAAAACCAGTCACGTTCAAGGCGGACGCCCCCTGCGCGGGTGGCGTCGGCGGGCGTGCCGGGAGGAAGCTATGGCAGTCAAGATTCGATTGCGGAGAATGGGCAGCAACAAGCAGCCCTTTTTCCGGGTGGTGGTCACGGACATGCGGTGTCCGAACAGCGGGCGTTTTCTGGAAACCGTCGGCTGGTACGATCCGAAGCGCAAGGGCGCGAACTACGAGTTGAAGTCCGAGCGGATCGAGTACTGGACCGGCAAGGGCGCGCAGGTGTCCGATACCGTTCGCAGCCTGCTGAAGAAAAACCGGGCGGCGCAGCGGCGGGCTGCAGCCCCCGCGTGAGGATGGGGTCATGAGGGAACTGGTGGAGTATATTGTCCGCGCCCTGGTGGATCATCCCCAGGACGTCCGCCTGACCGAGGTGGACGGCGAGCGCACGGTGATCTTCGAGCTGCGGTGCCACCCCGAGGACGTCGGCAAGGTCATCGGGAAAAACGGCAAGACGGTGGGCGCGATCCGTACGCTGGTGAGCACGGCGGCCGCCCGGCAGGGGAAGCGGGCCATGCTGGAGGTTGTCGAGTGAGCGGGCATGGGTGCGTCGCTCAAGATTGACATCCTGACCATATTCCCGGGGATGCTGGAAGGGTTCCTCGGCGAGAGCATGCTCAAGCGGGCCGCGCGGTCGGGCGCGGTGGAGTTCCGGGTCGTCAACCTGCGGGATTTCACGCGCGACGCGCACCGGACCACGGACGACCGCCCCTACGGGGGCGGGCCGGGCATGGTGATGAAGCCCGGGCCGATTTTCGAAGCGGTGGAGTCGCTGGGGCCCGCGGGCGCGCGGGTGATCCTGATGACGCCCCAGGGGCGGCGGTTCGACCAGGCGGCGGCCCGGGAGCTGGCCGAAGAATCGCACCTGATCTTTATATGCGGTCATTACGAGGGCGTGGACGAGCGCGTGCGGCAGGCGCTGGTCACCGATGAAATTTCCATCGGCGACTACGTGCTGACCAACGGCGCCCTCGCCGCCGCGGTGGTCGTGGACGCCGTGGTGCGGCTGCGGCCGGGTGTGCTCGGCGGCGCCGGCGCGACGGAGGAGGAATCCTTCAGCGACGGCTGCCTGGAATACCCGCAGTACACGCGGCCCCCGGAGTTCCGGGAGATGAAGGTGCCCGACGTGCTGGTTTCGGGCGACCACGAGGAAATCCGCCGGTGGCGGCGGAGCCAGTCGCTGCAGCGGACGCGCGAACGCCGTCCGGACCTGCTGGGCGGCGGGGACGAGGAATTGAAAAAAAGAGGTGACGGATGAGAGCGAAGATGCTGGACAAGATCAGTCTCGAACAGGCGCGCAAGGAAGCCGCGCCGACCCTGCACATCGGCGACGCGGTGCGCGTCCAGGTCAAGATCAAGGAAGGCGACAAGGAACGCCTCCAGGCCTTCGCCGGCACCCTGATCGCCCGCGACGGAACGGGCGCCACGGAGACCATCACCGTCCGGCGCATCTCCTACGGCGAGGGCGTCGAGCGCGTTTTTCCGCTGCACGCCCCGAGCGTGGCGAAGATCGAGGTGGAGAAGCACGGCCGGATTCGCCGCGCCAAGCTCTACTACCTGCGCCGTGCCACCGGCAAGAAATCGCGCGTGACCGAAACCGCGACGTAAGCGGAAGGGGCGCGGCTTGCTGCGCTTCGAGCGTCAGGCCTGGTCCGCCGGTTGCGCCCGCGTGGCGGGGGTGGACGAGGCCGGGCGCGGCCCGCTGGCCGGGCCCGTGATGGCCGCGGCCGTGATCTTCGACAGGACTTATCTCGTCGCCCAGGAGCGCGGCGAACTCGCCGGGCTGACCGATTCCAAGAAACTGTCCCCCGCGAAGCGCGAGCATTTCTTCGCCTTGCTGGCGGCGCGCCCCGGGATCGCCATCGGCGTCGGCCGGGCCGAGGTCGGGGAGGTCGACCGGCTCAACATCCTGCGCGCCACGCACCTCGCGATGGCCCGGGCGCTCGCGGCGTTGCCCGCCCTCCCGGACCACGCGCTCGTCGACGGCCTGCCGGTGCCCGGCCTCCCGTGCCCCTCCACGGCCGTCGTCGGCGGGGACGGCTTGAGCCTCTCCATCGCCGCCGCCAGCATCGTGGCCAAGGTCACGCGCGACCGGTTGATGGAGGAATTGGACCGCCTCCATCCCGGCTATGGCTTGGCGCGGCACAAGGGCTACGGCACGCGGGAGCATCTGGAGGCCCTCCGCCGGCTGGGGCCTTCGCCCTGCCACCGCCGCTCCTTCGCGCCGGTCTCCCAGTTGGTGCTTCCCTTTTCCACTGAACCGATCGATCCTGAATCCATCCGGCGATGATGAGAACAGTGACCCTTCATGGCTCGCGGGGACGCTCGCCCTCCATCATCCTGTTCCTGCTGGAGGGCGAGCCTCCGGCGAGCCGAATCACAGGTCAAAGTACCTGATCCGGTCCCCCATGTGGTGGCCCTTCAAAAAGACGAGCGGCAAGCCCGAGGACAAGCGCCATCGCGCCGGCCGGTGGGGCGAGAAGCAGGCCGAGCGGCACCTGCGCGGGCTGGGCTTCCGCATCCTGGCGCGGCGTTTCCGCGTCGGCCGCCGGGATGAACTCGACCTCATCGCCCGCGACGGCGACACGCTGGTCTTCGTCGAGGTCAAGACCCGCGCGAGCGAGGATTTTGGCGCGCCGATCGCGTCGGTCAAGGACGGCAAGCGCCACGCCCTGTCCCGCGCCGCCGTCCGGTACCTGTCGCGCCTGCGCCGGAAACCCGGATACTTCCGTTTCGACGTCGTCGAGGTGATCGGAAAGGAAGGAGAGGGAGCGCCGCACATCCGCCATACCCCCAACGCCTTCACGCTGGCGCCTCCCTACCGCGCGCCGTGGTAGGCGTGAGACGGAAACAGGCATCAGCCTGCATGAAGGCTTTGTGTATTCTTGACATGCCATCAATGCAGGCATAGCATGAAGGCATAATGAAAAAGAAAGAGCAATACACCCTCCGGAACATTCCACCCCGCGTGGATCAACGGCTTCGGGAGCGGGCGGCGCAATACGGAACCAGCCTGAACACCGCCGCCCTGGAGGCCTTGTCGCGAGGATTGGGGCTCGGTGAAGAGGTCGTGGTCCATCGCGATCTGGACGACCTGGCGGGCACGTGGGTGGCAGACCCGGAGTTCGATAAGGCCATGCAGATGATGGACCGGGTGGATCCGGACTTGTGGAAATGATCATCGCCATCGACACCAATCGCTATCGCGATTTTTGCGAGGGAGAGGAAGGCGCGGTGGAACGTTTCCGTACCGCGTCCCGCATCTGTATGCCTTTTCCGGTTCTGGCCGAGTTGCGCGCCGGCTTCGCCTGCGGGACCCTGGCCCGCCGGAATGAAGGCGTGCTCAACACGTTCTTGAACAGGCCCCGGGTGGCCGTGCTCCTGGCCGACGAGCAGACCACCTTCCACTATGCGCGGCTATTTGTTCAACTCCGCAAGCAGGGCACGCCCATCCCGACCAATGACATCTGGATCGCGGCGCTGGTGCAGCAGCATAACCTGCTCCTGTACAGCCGGGATGCACATTTCGACGCGCTGCCCCAGTTGGCCCGGTTGGATTGAAGCCACTTGAATAACGGGGTTCCGCAGAATGTCTAATCCGGCAATGAAGAGAGGCCGACTCACCGTCATGGCGGCGTGGGCGCTGTTTTCCGTTTCCGCGGCCCTGGCCCAGATCCCGTCCGACTGGTTGGAACAGGCGGTGCGGGTGGGCGAAGAGATCGCCCGGGAGCAACTTCCCGCCGACCTGCTGGATCAGTTCGAATGGCCTTCCCCGGAGACGTGGAGCGGCTTCTGGACCGGCCTGACGCAGACACTGGAATCGGGTTCGCTGGACGACCTGGCGTGGCTGAAGCCCACGGCCGAATCGGCCATCGAGATGCTGCGCATGGTGCCGGAAGGCCAATCCTACGCCGACTGGCTGCAGCAGCGCATGGACTACTTCGAGATGGCCGAGGTCCTGGTTCGCGAGGTGCCGTCGCCCGGGCCCCGGCCCCCGCCGCCGCCGCCGCCGAAGCGGGGCGAACTTAAAACGCCGTCGCGGCCGAAACCCGCGCCGCCGCCCCCGGCCGTGGAGACGCGGCGCAGGGAAAGCGCGGCCAGCCAGGCCAAGTGGGAGCAGAAACTTGCCGGCCGGCCGGCGCCGGCGCGGGCGGCGGCCCTGGCCCCGCGGCTCAAGGAGATCTTTCGCGCCGAGGGCATGCCCCCCGAGCTGATCTGGCTGGCGGAGGTCGAGTCCTCGTTCAACCCCGAGGCGCGCAGCCCCGTGGGCGCGGCGGGCCTGTTCCAATTCATGCCCGCCACCGCGCAGCGGTTCGGTCTGTCGCTCAAGCCGAAGGACGAGCGGCTCGTGCCGGAAAAAAGCGCGCGGGCGGCGGCGCAGTACCTCCGGTATTTGCACGGCCTGTTCCACTCCTGGCCCCTGGCCCTCGCGGCCTACAACGCCGGCGAGGGACGGGTGGGGAAATTGCTGAAGACAGCGCCCGCCAGGACATTCGAAGCCATACAGGACCGGCTGCCGACGGAAACGCAGATGTACGTGCCCAAGATTCAGGCGACGATCAAGCTTCGGGAGAAGAAGGATTGGGCGCAGTGGGGGCCGCCGTCGCGGCGCTGACGGCCGGATGCATGTAGATGGGCGTCGGCGGGGGCGCGGCCACGCCGCGCGAGAAGCGGTCGAGGGCCAGGAGCCCCACCCCGCGGGCCCGCGGAAAGAGATCCTGCCCGATCCAGCGGAGCGATCGCAACGCATTGAATTCGGGACGGGCGGATAGCGCGCTCCAATCGGAGCTGACCGCCACGGCGTTTTCCGGCGCGAGGCGCGCCGCCTCCGCGGGGGCGGCCACGGACCACGGCGCGCGGGCGCGGGGCCCGTCCGGCGTTCGCTCGAACGCGCCGATCCAAACCTGGCCCCGCCGCGCGTCGCCCAGCACGGCCACGGAGCCCGCGTCCTGCTCCTGCATCACCGCCCAGGCCAGCGCCTCGCCGCTGTCGACCGGGTAGACCCGCCTTTGCCCGGGCAGGGCCAACGCCTGCGCCACGGTCATGGCCAGGCGCAGGCCGGTGTACGCCCCAGGGCCCCGCCCCGGCGCGAACAGATCGAGGGCTTCCGGCTCCACGCCGGCCGCGCGGCACAGGTCCGGCAACAGGCGGAACAGGCCCCGGGTCCTGCGGCGCTCCTCCGTGACCTCGCATTCCGCCAGGACCTCCGCGTCCGAAAGGAGGGCCAGGCTGCCCCGCCGCGAGGAAAGGTCCAGGGCCAGGATGTTCACGGATGGCGTCCTCCGCTCAACGTGATGAATCGTTCGTCTTCCGTTTCGCCGGGTTGGAACCGCATATGCAGCGTGTCCGCCGGGAGCAGGTCGGCGATCCGCTCCGCCCACTCGATGGCCACGATGCCGCGGCCGTACAGGTACTCGTCGAGGCCGAGCCCCAGCGCCTCCGAGGAGTTCCGCACGCGGTACAGGTCGATGTGGTAGAGGGGAAGGGCCCCGGGATACTCGTTGATCAGGGTGAACGTCGGGCTGCCGACGGGCCGCTCGATGCCCAGCGCCAGGGCCAGGCCCTGGACAAAGGTGGTTTTGCCGGCCCCGAGCTCGCCGTGGAGGGCCAGGACGCTGCCGGGCGTCAATTCCCGAAGGAGGTCGGCCGCCAGGCGGAACGTGTCCTCCGGGCCCTTCGAGATCCACTGTCGCGCAGGCGGGTTCATGGGCTTGGTTCTTTAAAGAAAGAATGGTATATTAATATATTCTATTCTGAAAACGGATTCGTGCACGGCCTCGGCGCCCGTCGTCCGGAGAAACCATCGATTTATGGCGTACTTGGGAGTAGACATCGGCAGCTTGTTTGTCGGGATCGTCCTGGTCGACGAGTCCGGCGAGCTCGTTCGCCGGGAGTATCTTCGCCACCAGGGCGAGCCGCTCAAGTGCGTGCGCGGGCTCTTGGAGGGCTTCCCGGTCGGGGAGATCCGGGCGATCGCCCGGACGGGTTCCGGCGGGCAGGCGGTCCCCCTGCCCGGCCCCTGCCTGGATTCGATCGTGGCGGGCGTGGAGGCCGCGCGCCGGCTCGCGCCCGACGCGCGCAACATCCTGTCCATCGGCGGCGGCTCCTTCAGCCTGACCCAACTCGACGAGACCGGCCACTACCGCCGATCGAGCATCAACAGCGCCTGCGCGTCGGGCACGGGGGCCTTCCTGGACCAGCAGGCGCTGCGCCTCCAGATTCCCCCGGCCGAGCTGGCCCAGTGCGCCATGTGCTACAGCGGGCGGCCGCCGGGCGTCGCCACCCGCTGCGCCGTCTTCGCGAAGAGCGACATGATCCACCTGCAGCAGGAGGGCTTCTCCGTCGAGGCCATCGCCGCCGGGCTGTGCGTGGGGCTCGGCGCCTCCACGGTGGACGGCCTGCTCGACGGCCGGGCCCTGATCGGCAAGACCTTGCTGATCGGGGGCATGGCGCGCAACTCGGTGGTCGTGGGGGCGATCCGCGAGAAGCTGGGCGTCGAGACCGTGGTGCCCTCCTCCCCCGAGTTGGCGGGGGCCTACGGCGCGGCGCTGGTCGCCCGGCAGCAGGGCGCGGCCGCGTCGGTCCCGCCGGACTGGCTGGAGCGGCTGGCCCCGCGGGCGGAGACGTCGGACGCCGCGGCGGAGGCCTTGCGCGCGCCCCTTGAACTCACGCTTTCCCGCTACCCGGATTTCACATGGCACGATCACTGGATCAACGAGGACGACAGCGAGGTCGCCATCGCCGCCCCCCGGCACGGGGCGGTGCGCGTGGCGCTTGGCATCGACATCGGCTCGACCTCCACCAAGGCGACCGTGCTCGACGAGCGGAACGGCGTGGTCGGATGGGTCTACCGCAAGACCGCCGGCAACCCGATCCGCGCGGTCCAGCTCGTGTTCAAGGCGTTCCGCGAGATGGAGAAACGGGGCGGCTTCGCGCTGGATATCCGGGGCGTCGGCACGACCGGCTCCGGCCGCAAGATGATCAAGGAGGTCATCGGCGCGGACCTGGCCATGAACGAGATCACCGCGCACGCGCGCGCCGCCGTGTTCATCGACCCGGAGGTGGACAGCATCATCGAGCTGGGCGGCCAGGACGCCAAGTTCACGCAGCTCCAGAACGGCATGGTGTACAACTCCGTGATGAACTACGTCTGCGCGGCGGGCACGGGCAGCTTCATCGAGGAGCAGGCCCACAAGCTGGGCATCCCGCTCTCCGAGTACGCCGGCCGCGCGATGGGCAAGCCCTGCCCGCGGACCTCCGACCGCTGCACGGTCTACATGGAGCGCGACCTGGACCTGCTGATGGCGCGCGGCTGGAGCAAGGACCAGATCGCCGCCGCCGTCCTGCACTCCGTGCGCGACAACTACCTCAACAAGGTCGTCGGCGGGCTGCACATCGGCGACCACATCTACTTCCAGGGCGCCACCGCGCGCAACAAGGCGCTCGTCGCCGCGTTCGAGGTCGAGCTCCAGAAGCCCATCGCGGTCAGCCCGTACTGCCACCTGACGGGCTCGCTCGGGATGTCCCTGCTGGCCCGGGAGCGCGTGCCCGAGGCGGCGCGCTCCGCCCGGTTCAAGGGGCTGGCCTTCGCGGACGAGAAGGTGACGGTGGACCGCGAGGTGTGCGACCTGTGCCACAACCTCTGCAACCTCTCCATCATCCGGGCCGGGCAGGAGGTGGTCGCCTGGGGGCTCAAGTGCGGGCGCGACTACGGCGAGAAGCGCATGCGGGTCAAGGATCTCACCGCGTACGAGTTCTGGAAGAAGCGGGCATCCGCCTGGGCCAACGGGGTGAAGCCGACCGCGGCGCCGGCGCGCGGGGGCGCGCGCCCGAGGGTCGGGCTGCTGCGCAGCCTCGGCACGTACGGCTATTACCCGTTCTGGCGGGCCTTCCTGCGCGAGCTCGGCGCCGAGGTGGTGTACTCGCCCTTGTCGTCCGAGAAGATCCTCCACCGGGGCGGCGAGATCACCACGGCGGAATACTGCGCGCCCGTGGTCATGAGCCACGGGCATGCCCGGGCCCTGCTGGAGGATTCCGGCGTGGATTACCTCTTCGTGCCCCACATGCTGCGCGAGCCGGTGCCGGAGGGCTTCACGGACGCGCACTTCTGCTGCTACGTCCAGGCCCATCCCGGCGTGTTGAAATCCATCGAGGGCCTGAACCTGGGCCCGCGGCTCCTGGCCCCGGTGATGGACTGGAGCCGGCCGGAGGAGGAGCGGGTCGCCTCCGTCTGGCGCGCCGTGGGCGAGCCCCTGGGGGTGGATGCCGCGGCGGTGCGCCGCGCGCTGCGCGCGGGGGAGTCCGCCCAGTCGGCCTTCCGGGAGGACGGCCTGGCCCTCGGGCGCGCCGCCCTCGAGAAGATCGAGCGCGACAACGCGCTCGGCCTCGTCTGCTTCGGCCGCCCCTACAACACGACCGATCCCGGCCTGACGCTGGACCTGCCCCGCAAGGTGGCCGAGATGGGCTACCACGTTCTCTACCAGGACATGCTCCCGTTCGACATGGCCGACATTCTGCCCGCGCACAGCAACATGTACTGGCACTACGGCCAGAAAATCCTGGCGGCGGCCGAGTACGTCGCCCGTTCGCCGCGGCTCTTCGGCGTGTATTTCACGAATTTCATGTGCGGGCCGGACAGTTATATCCTGACGTACTTCAAGGAGATCATGGGCCGGACCGGCAAGCCGTACCTGTGCCTCCAGTTCGACGGCCACGGCGCGGACGCGGGCTACCTGACGCGCATCGAGGCCGCCCTGGAGAGCTTCCATTCGTGGAGCAAAATCCCGCGGCCGGAAGTGAAGGAAGTGAATAGTGAATTGTGAATAGTGGGGGGCCTTTCCCCCTGAACCCTGAACCCTGAACCCTGAACCCTAACACCTCCCCCATGCCCAACCTCGAAGAACAACGCGTGACCGGCCCCGGCGAGGGCCGGACCCTTTTTGTTCCGCCCATGGATCCCTTTTGCGCGCGGCTGCTGGCGGCCGTGTTCCGGTCGATCGGCTACGAGGCCCACGTGCTGGAGGAGAACGCGGAGACGCTGGCCCTCGGGCACAAGCATACGTCCGGCGGCGAGTGCGTGCCGTGCCCGCTGACGGTCGGCGCGCTGGTCAAGGCCATGGAGGACCGCCGGCTTCCGCCCGAGCGCGTGATCTTCTTCATGCCGACGGCCTGCGGGCCGTGCCGGTTCGGGCAGTACGCGAAGCTGGACTCGATCATCTTCGAGAAGCAGGGGTGGGGCGGGATCCGCATCTTGAGCCCCTCGGCGGAGAACGCCTACGCGGGCCTCGACAGCGGGGCGCGGATGCGGCTCTGGCACGCCGCCGTGGTCGGCGACATCCTGCGGAAGCTGGGCATGAAGGTCCGGCCCTACGAGCAGCGGGCCGGCGAGACGGACGAGACGCTGGAGCAGGGTTTGCGTCGCCTCGAGAAGGCCCTCGAGCAGAAGGACGTCGGGCCCGTAACCCCGCTGCTCGCGGGGCTGGTGGACGAGGTCGCGCGGATCGCGCGGCGGCCGGAGAAAAAGCCGCTCGTCGGCGTGGTCGGCGAGATCTATGTCCGGTGCGACCCGTTCATCAACGGGCAGGTTTGCCGGCGGATCGAGGAACTGGGCGGGGAGGCATGGCTGGCCCCCGTGTCCGAGTGGATCCTCTACACGAACTATCTCCAGACCCTTGTCGCCGGCAGCACGAGCGGGCTCCGGGCGCGCCTGGAGAACCTGCGGACCTGGCTCGAACGCAACCTGTTCTTCGAGAAGTGGGAGCATCACTACTACGAGGTGGCCGAGCCGGTCCTGCACGACCGCAAGGAGCATCCGATCGCGGAGGTGATCGAGGCCGGGGCGAAATACCTGCCGTGGCAGTTCGAAGGGGAATCCATCCTCACGCTGGGCCGGGCGGTCCTTTTTGTCCGCAGGGACGGCGCCCGGGCCGTGGTCAACGCCAGCCCGATGTTCTGCATGCCGGGGACGATCACGACGAGCATCTTTCCGCAGATCGAGCGCGAGACCGGGGCGCCGGTGGTGTGCCTCTTTTACGACGGCTCCGGCGATCCCAACCAGGCCCTCGTGCCCGTCATGCACTACCTCCGCGAGCCGGCGCCGGCCCCCGTTTGAGCGCCATGCAAGGGACGCTGCGCAAGCGACGCCCCTACAAGGGAGGCAGCTTGCCGCTGGCCGCGAGGTGCTCCGCCAGGGCCCGGCCGAGGCAGGCGTGGCCCGCGGCGGAGGGATGCCACGAATCGTTGTACAGGTTCTCGCCCGCGGCGGCGCACTGCTCGAAGGCCGCGCGCAGGTCCAGGTGCGGGAGCCCCTGGGCCGCCGCCCGCTCCGCGATCTGCGCGTACTGTTCCGGGCTCCCGCGGTCCTGGTCCGCGGGCAGCACGGCGACGAGCACCTCGAAGCCGTTCTCGTCGGCCAGCCGCCGGAGTTTTTTCAGGCTGGGCTCCACCGTGTCGGCCTTGAGGTCGCGGTAGTGTTGCACGCGCTTCTCGACGATGCGGTCGGAGTAGAACCGGGCGCGGATCAGCCGGTAGAGGGCGCTGCGCGCGAGCCAGGGCGCGAGCTGGTAGTGGGCGACGCCCGGCGCCTGCCTCTCCCGCTCGCGGAGCTGGCTGATGATCCCGCCGTTCATCTGCAGGGTGTCGTTCAGGCAGTAGGCCAGGATCACCAGGTCCGGCGCGAAGGCCAGCCCCTTGTCCGCGAGGATCTCCACCTCCTGCTGCGTGTTGTAGCCGCTGACCCCGAAGTTCAGCACCTCCGCGGAGAAACCCCGCCCGCGGAGTTCCCGCTCCAGCACGTGCGTGAAGACGTCTTCCGTGCGGTCCACGCCCAGGCCCATCGTGATGCTGTCGCCCAGGACCAGGACGCGGTAGGTCCCGGCGGGCTTGGCGGGCTCGCGGTCCCGGTCGCGGAACCCGAGCCGGTTGCTGCGGCCGCGGAATTCGAAGTAGTAGAGCTGTTTCCCGTGATACTCGAAATCGGGGACCGGCTCGTAGCCCAGCTTCGGATTGGGGGAAAGCTGGAACCGGCCGACGGAGATCAGGCTCATCTCGGGCGCCCGGCCGGACACCCGCGCGGCGAGCTCGGCCAGCAGGAGCGCGGCGAGCAGCGCGCCGGCCGCCAGCCCCATGCGCTGGAGAAGACGTTTCATCGGTGGCCGGGCAAGGTCGCACCGGCCGGGCCGCAAGTCAAGCCGGCAACCTGCGGACTTAGGCCGTTCGCAGGGCGGCGCTTTTCGGCGAGAACCGCAGCGGGGTCGTAGCCCCCGCTGTACAGCAGGCGCTACGAGCCGGCTGTTCAGCCCGAAGTGCGAACGGCTGCTTCGGGCTCGACATGGTCGGGCGGGATGCGAAGATGCCGGCCATGGCGGAGGCCCATGCACCTTGAGCGGATTCGATTCCGGCCCGAGCGATACCCGGCGCGGGACCGCTATCCTTTCGACCTGCCCGCGTTCCTGAACACGCTGGAGCTGGACCTGAACCACCGGGTGGTGTTTTTCGTCGGGGAGAACGGCTCGGGCAAGTCCACCCTGCTGCGGGCGCTGTGCCGGAACGCGGGGATCTTCATCTGGGGCGGGTTTGCGGACACGACCGCCGACGAGGAGGCGTTCCTCCGCGCCGTCGAGCTGCGCTGGAGCCGGGACCCGGTGCCGGGCTCGTTCTTCTCGTCCGAGACCTTCTTCAACTTCGCGCAGGTCGCGGACCGCGACGAGGCCATGCAGGAGTTCTTCGGGCCGCGGGCCTTCGGGACGCAGTCGCACGGGCAGTCGCTGATGGCCTATTTCCGCGCCCGCTACCGGATCAAGGGCCTGTACCTGATGGACGAGCCCGAGACGGCCCTGACCCCGCGCGGCCAGGTGGACCTGCTGCGGCTGCTGCACGCCATGAGCCTCGACGGGCACGCGCAGTTCGTCATCGCGACGCACTCGCCCATTCTCATGGCCTGCCCGGGCGCGCGGCTCTACGGCTTCGACGGGCCCGCCATCCGGCCGGTCGACTACCGCGACACGGAGCATTACCGCTTCTACCGGGCCTTCATGGAAGACCCGCGGCCGTTCCTGGCCCCTTCGCGCGAGAACGGATGATGAAATTCTTCGGCAATTTCAAGCTGCTCATCGTGCTGATGGTGACCGGCGTGCTGCTGGTGACGGCCGTCGCCTTCATGCTCTTCGAGCGCGCGGAGGTGACCCGGGCCATGCTGGCCTCGGGCGACGAATCCGCGCTGAACGTCCTCCGGGTGGTCAAACTGAACGTCGCGAGCCAGTACAAGGACCTCGAGGCGTTCCGCCGGTACGCGATGGAGCGGTACCACCAGCAGTTGCGAAACCTGACCAGCGTGGTCGTCTCGCACATCGACGCGTATCACAAGCTGTACCGGCAGGGCGCCATGAGCGAGGCGGAGGCGCGGCAGCGGGCCCTGGAAACCGTGCAGGAGTTCCGCTACGGCAACGACGATTACTTCATCATTTACGACACCAACCACTGCGCCGTCTCGCACCCGGATCCGGCCGTGCGGGGGCGCGACATGTCGGCGACCCGCGACTCGCTGGGCCGGCCCATCCTGGCGACGATGGAGTCGGAGATCTTTCAAGCGGGTGAATGGAGCTGCACGATCGCCTGGCCGCGGCGCGGCGAGACCAACCCGGTGCCGAAACTGCTGTATTTCCAGCCCTACGCGAACTGGGGCTGGTACGTGGGCACCGGGGTCTACATCGACGACATCGACGCGGACGCCGCGCGGCGGATGGACGAGATCATGGAGGTATTGAAGACGACGTTCCGCCAGGTGAAGGTGGCGGAGACGGGCTACTTTTTCCTGTTCGACGAAAACGGGCGGTTCCTGATCCACCCGTCGATGACGTCCGTCGACACCGCCGTCGCGAGGTCGCTCTTCACCCATTTCGTGCGGGCCGCCGAGAATCCCGGGGCGCCGTACCAGTACCAGTGGGACAAGCCGGGCGACCCGGGGCATTACGCGTACACCAAGTACGCGCACGTCGAGAAATTCGAGCCGCTCAACTGGTACCTGGCCTCGTCGGTGTACAAGGACGAAATGGAGAAGCCCGCCCGAAGGATCATCGCGCGGCAGGCCCTGTACGTGGGGCTTATCGTGCTGTTCAGCATGATCGGCGCCTGCTTCCTGGTCTCGCGCCTGACGGGTCCGCTGGCCCGGCTCACGCGCCATGCCGACCGGCTCCAGGCCAGCGATTTCGCGATGCCGGAAGACGAGGCGAAGGAAATCCTCGCCATCACGTTCCCCGACGAGGTCAGCCGCCTGGCCGCCACCATGAGCAGCATGGAGCAGCGGCTCAAGGAATACCTGGCCAACCTGAAGGAGACGATCGCCGCGCGGGAGCGTATGCAGAGCGAGCTGCGGATCGCCCACGAGATCCAGATGAACATGCTGCCCCGGCACGGGGCGGAACTCAAGGAGCGGCGGGAGATCGACCTGGTGGCGGAACTCGTGCCTGCCCGGGACGTCGGGGGCGACCTCTATGACTTCTTCTTCGTGGACGACGACCGCCTGGCCCTGGTGGTCGGCGACGTTTCGGACAAGGGCGTCCCGGCCGCCCTGTTCATGTCCCGGAGCATCGCGCTGCTGCGGCACATCGCGATCAAGGAATCCGTCGAGCCCGATGTCATTTTCAGGATGGTGAATCGGGACCTGCTGCAGGGCAACGACCTGTGCATGTTCCTGACGGCCTGGATGGGCATCCTGGATACCCGGACCGGGGAGTTGGTCTATACGAACGCCGGCCACCTGCCGCCGTTCGTGATGCCCGTGATCGGCGGCTGCCGGCTGCTGGCCCTGCCTCCCGGCCCGCCGCTCGGGGTCATCGAGGAAGCCGATTATCAATCCCGCCGGGTGCAGCTTGCGCCGGGCGACGGCCTCGTTGTTTTCACCGACGGCGTCACGGAGGCCACGGACCGGAACGTGCAATTGTACGGGTACGCGCGCCTGGAGGCGCTGCTCGCCCGGTGCCGCGCGTGCGATGCGTCGGCCCGGATCGTGCAGACCATCATGAGCGGCGTGAAGGATTTTGTGCGCGATACCCCGCAGTCCGACGATATCGCCATCCTCTGCGTCCGGCGGACGGGCTCGGGGGCGTAGCGCGGCGGGCCCGCCTCACCCCGGTTTGACGCCAGCCCCCCGCGGCCTATAATGGGGCCGCAGTCCGGGCCCTCGCCCGGCGAAAGGCGCACATGAAAAAGAGAGCGGCGGTCATCAACCGGGAGACGCGGGAAACCTCCATCCGGGCGAAGCTCGCCCTCGACGGGGAGGGCCTCGCGCGCGTCCGCACCGGCATCCCGTTCCTGAACCACATGCTGGAGCTGTTCGCCCGGCACAGCCTCTGCGACCTGGAGCTGCGCGCCAAGGGCGACCTGGCCGTGGACTATCATCACACCGTCGAGGACGTCGGGCTGGTGCTCGGCGAGGCGCTGAACCGCGCCCTCGGCGACCGCAAGGGCGTCGTCCGCTACGGCTGGGCCGTGGTGCCGATGGACGAATCCTTGAGCCGCGTGGCCCTGGACCTCGGCGGCCGGCCGTACCTCGTCTACGAGGTGGAGCCGCGGAAGCGGAAGATCCGGGATTTCGATCTCGGCCTGATCGAGGAGTTTTTCCGCGCGTTCACGGTCCAGGGGAGAATGAACCTGCACATCAAAACGATGTACGGGAAGGAGCCGCACCACATCTATGAATCCGTGTTCAAGGCCGTCGCGCGCGCGCTGGGCACGGCCTGCGCCCGCGATCCGCGGGTGAAAGGCGTCCCGTCCAGCAAGGGAAAAATATAAAAGGGCCCATGTTGTAGCGGCGGCTCTATGAGCCGCCAGGCGCGTCACAGACGCGCCACTACAGCAGGCGGACGTTACTTCGAGCAGTCACCATGATCGGCATCATCGACTACGGCATGGGTAACCTGGGCAGCGTCAGCAACGCCTGCCGCTTCCTGGGTCTGCCGTTTTCCATCCTGGCCCGGCCGGAGGAGATGAAGGCCTGCCGCGCGGTGATCCTGCCCGGCGTCGGCGCCTTCGGCGACTGCATGGATCATCTCGTACGGCACGGTTACGTCGAGGCCGTGCGAGAGTGGATCGCGGGCGGCCGGCCGTTCCTGGGCATCTGCCTGGGCTTGCAGGTCTTGTACGAGGGCAGCGAGGAATCCCCCGGGGTGGCCGGGCTGGGCGTCCTCCCGGGCCGGGTGCGCCGGTTCGACCTGCCGCCGGAGTGGAAGGTGCCGCAGATCGGCTGGAACCGCGTCTGCCAGCTCCGCCCGGACTGCCCGCTGTTCGGGGAGATCCCGGACGGCGCGTACTTCTATTTTGTGCACTCCTACTACGCCGAGAAAACGAGCGCGGAGGTCGACGCCGGCACGACCGGGTACGGGCTGGAGTACACCTCGGCCGTCTGGCGGGACAACGTCCTGGCCGTCCAGTTTCACCCGGAAAAGAGCCAGAAAAACGGGTTGCAGATGCTGCGCAACTTCGGGCGCTGGGCGGACCGCCGATGATCATCCTCCCGGCGATCGACCTGAAAGGCGGGCGCTGCGTGCGGCTGCGGCAGGGGCGCGCGGACGATGCCGTGGTCTATTCCGACGACCCGGTCGAGATGGCCCGGCGCTGGCGGGACGAGGGCGCGGAATGGCTCCACGTCGTGGACCTCGACGGCGCCTTCCAGGGGCGCCCGGCGCACCTGGCCGTGCTGCGCGCGATCGCGCGGGCGATCGCCATCCCGATCGAATTCGGCGGCGGGCTGCGGACGGACGCGGATGTCGAGGCGGTGCTCGATGCCGGGGCGCGCCGGGCGATCCTCGGCACGCGCGCCTGCGCCGAACCGGAGCAGGTGCAAGCGCTGGCCGCCCGGTTCGGCGACCGCCTGGCCGTGGGCATCGACGCCCGGGACGGGCGGGTCCAGGTCAAGGGCTGGACGGAGACCACGGCGATGACGGCGACGGGCCTGGCCCGGCGGATGGAGGGCATGGGCATCCGCTGCCTGATCTACACGGACACCTCCCGCGACGGGATGCTGGCCGGGGTCAACGCGGCCGCCATGGACGCGATGTGCGCGGCCGTGGCCTGCGACGTCATCGCCTCGGGCGGCGTGACGTCCGCGGAGGACGTGCGCGCGCTGCGGGGGCTGGGGCGGCCCCACCTCGCCGGCGCGATCGTGGGCAAGGCGCTCTACGAGGGGCGCGCAACGCTCGCCGAACTCCGGGAGGCCGCGTGCGCCTGAACTTCGAGTCGACCACGCTGCCGGGCGGCCTGCGCGTGGCCACCGCCGCGATGCCGGGGCTCGAGAGCGTAGCCATGGGCATTTGGGCGGGGGTGGGCAGCCGCTTCGAATCCGGCCGCCAGGCCGGCGTCTGCCATTTCATCGAGCACATGCTGTTCAAGGGCACGGCGACCCGCAGCGCGCGGGCGATCTCGCAGGCCATCGAGGGGCGGGGCGGCTATTTCAACGGCTTCACGCAGGAGGAATCGACCTGCTACTACGCCCGCATCGCCGCCGAGTACCAATGGGAGGCCTTCGATATCCTCTTCGACATGTACCGGCGCCCGCGGTTCGATCCGGCCGACCTGGAGAAGGAGCGCGGCGTCATCCTGGAAGAGATCGCGATGTACCGCGACCAGCCACACCAGCTTGTGCAGGAGATCCTGGGCTCGCTCGCGTGGGTGGATCATCCGCTCGGCCGCCCGCTGGTCGGCACGGAGCAGAGCGTGAGGCGCATCCGGCGCCGGGACCTCCTCGACTTCAAGGCGCGGCACTATGTCGCCGGCACTACGCTCGTCGCGCTGGCGGGCAAGGTGGACCACGCGGAATGCGTGGACCGCGCCGCGTGGGCGCTCGCCGGCCTGCCCCGCAAGGCGCCCCCGGCCTGCCGGCGGGCGGACCGGACCGTCCGCCAGCGGGACGTTGCCGTGCACGCCAAGGAAGTCGAGCAGCCGCATATCGCCCTGGCCTTCCGCCTGTTCGGCCGGCACGATCCCCGCCGCTACGCGCTGAAGCTGTTGAGCATCATCCTGGGCGAAAACATGAGCTCCCGCCTGTTCCAGATCGTGCGGGAGAAACACGGGCTGGCCTATTCCATCCAGAGCAGCGTCCAGTTGTTCGACGAGACCGGGCTGCTCTGCGTGCAGGCCGGGGTGGACCGCGAGCGGGTCTCCCGGTCGCTCGACCTGGTCCTGGCGGAGATCGGGAAGTTCCGCGGCGAGCCCGTCGGCGAGCGGGAACTGCGCCGGGCCAAGGATTTTGCGCGGGGCCAGCTCCGCATCGGCCTCGAGAGCGCCAGCAACCAGATGATGTGGGTGGGTGAAAACCTGCTGTGCTACAACCGGCTGATCCAGCCCGCCGAGGTCCTGGAGCGGCTCGAGGCCGTCACGACGGGCGACATCCAGGCCGTCGCGCGCGCCGTGCTGAATCCGCGCCGCTTGAGCGTGGCCATGGTCTCCCCCGGCGACGCCACCCGCCACACGGACATGATCCGCCACAAGATCGCCCGGCTGGGTTGACTCGGCTCGCGGGGACGCTCGCCCTCCACATCCTGTCTGTTGATGGAGGGCGAGCCGTGTCCCCCCTACGAGTGCAACCGGTAGTAGTACGCCTCGGTGAAGAGGTTCGACTCGGCCACGCCGGCGCCCATCAGGAAGACCTGCATGTCGAAGATCATCTCGTTCGCGCCGCACAGGTGGAAGTGCGCCCCGCGGTCGAAATCGAACGTCTTGAAGAACTCCGTCACGCGGCCGTGGAAGCCCGCGCCCTCCTCGCGCGTCACGCAGGGCAGGTAGCGCGCCTTTTCAAATTCCCCGCGGAAGAACAGGTCCTGCGCCACGCGCACGCCGTGGACCAGCGTCAGCGGCAGGCCGGGATGGCTGCGGAGATAGGCCCGGCACGGCGCGACGCCCGTGCCCGTGGCGATGAAAACCACCGGGTGCGCCGGGTCACGCACCGTGAACTCGCCGAACGGTCCGGAGAACTCGATCGGGTCGCCCGGCTTCTTCTGCACCAGCTGCGGCGTCAGTTTGCCCGCCGGGATGTGCCGGAACAGGACCTGGAGATGCTCGTCCTTTTCGCCGCTGGCGATCGTGTAGCTGCGGTCCTCCGTCGGGACGCGGCCGTGGATCGTGATCAGCCGCCCGGCCTCGAACTCGAGGCCCTGTCGCTCGAAGGTCAGGAGATAGCCGGAATCCGACAGCGGCTCGAGAGAAACGACGCGGCTGGAATAGCGGGAAGGAGGCATGGCGCGCCTTTTATTGTCTGTTCAATGGGTTGCAGGCCACATGGCGCCGAAACGTAGCCCACCTCCGGCGCCGTTTCAAGCGGGCCGGGCGGTTTTGCAGTTCCCGGGCCTACGGGTCCAGAAGCTGCACGCGGTAGAAGCGCCGGCCGCTCGCCGGCGGCGCGGTGTCCGAGTAGGTCATCGTGAACTGGCCTTGCCCCGCCGGCAGTTCGCCCGACCGGTCCGCGAAGGGCTGCTTCAGGTCGTCCGTACTCTGCACCCGGTAGCTTCGGCCCGGCTGCGACGGCCATCGGACGGAATACGGCGCCGCGCCCCCGTCCCGCTCGGTCGAGCGCATGACGAACCCGTGGCTGGGGTCGAGGATGTCGAGCTTCCCGTCGAGGTTCGCGTCCCGGATCGCGGCCACCGGGATGGCGAGGAATTCGCCGGCGTCGATATTCCCGTTCCCATCGCCTTCCGGCACCTGGGACGGCGCGTACAGGGCGCCCGCGTCCGCCGTGGCGTACGGCGCGACCGCGATGTACAGCGTCTCCGGCACTACGCCGAACGCCTCGATCAGGTTGATCGTTCCCTCCAGTTGGCCCGAGTTGACGGCGGCCGCGGCTTGCCGCGCGGAGGCGCCGCCGTTGTGC
The DNA here is from genome assembly GCA_018001225.1 of Kiritimatiellia bacterium. Classification (NCBI taxonomy): domain Bacteria; kingdom Pseudomonadati; phylum Kiritimatiellota; class Kiritimatiellia; species Kiritimatiellia bacterium. The sequence continues at coordinate 23,933 of JAGNIJ010000005.1, forward strand.
CAGGCGACCCAGTTCCCGGCGCCCTCGTCGGCGAGGAACGGCTTGGCCGTTTCGTTGAAGGCGACCTGGCCCGCCTTGGCCCAGGGGGCGGGTGCGGCCGCGCCGGGCGTGTCGCTGACGAAAATGAAATGATCGTTGGGGCCGCCGGAATCGCCGGCCGCCCAGGTGGCCACGTAAAGCGTCTCGCCGTGGACCGCCGCCCACAATTTCATGCCGTTGTTATCGGCGACGACATAGTCCTCGTGATCGGCCGCCCCGTCCAATACGAATGGCTGAACAAGGTCGGCGGTGTTCACGGCCAGGAACTCGCCGGCCTCGATGTCCCCGTTGGCATTGCCGGCCGGGCACTGCGAGGCGGGAACCAGCGCGCCGCCGTCGGCCGTGGCGTACGCCGCCGCGGCGAGATAGAGGGTCTCCGGCACGCCGCCGTACGCCTCGTGGAGATCGATGACTCCTTCCAGGACGGCCCCGTTGCACCAGGGCGTGGCCGAGCGCGCCGTGAGTAAATCGTTGAAAGGGGCTCCGAGTGATGTGAACCAGCCGCTGTACGCGCTGCCGTCCTCGTCGGCAAGGAAGGCGTCCCAGGCCATCACGGAGCCGGCCTTGGCCCATGGGCTGGCGACCAGGCCGCCCGTCGAATCCGACACGAACATGTAGGCATCGGAGCCCTCGCCCGCGTCCTCCGTCGCCAGGTAGAGATATCGGCCCGCCACGGCCGCCCAGATCGTCTGCCCGCCGGCGCGGGCGGCGACCGGCACGGCCGACGCGTCCAGTGCGCCGTCCAGGACGAACGCGCATTCGCGGTCCAGTACCATGTCGTCGATCACGTCGCCGTTCTCCTTGATTCCGCGGATCTGCATGTACGGGCCGTCGAAATCCGCGATGGCAAAGGACTTGGCCACGCTCCCGTCCATGCCGGCCTGCGAGTAGCAGGGCATCTCGCCGAGGTCGCGGGTCCGGTCGCCCGCGCGGCCCGTGATCAGGTGCGACACGCCGTTGAGCGGGATGCTGCGCCAGTAGAAATGATTGTGGCCCGCGAGCGCGAGCTGGACGCCGTGTTGCTCCATGATGGGAACGTATTGGTCCCGGATCGTTTCCTCTTCGCCGTGTCCGGCGGCGGGCGAGCGCGCCGGCTCGTGGAAGAAGACGATCTTCCAGGGCTTGGCGGACGCGGCCAGCGCCCCGTCCAGCCAGGCCGGGCCGGGCAGCCCCTCCGCGTTCAGCGAAACGATCTGCGCGTCGGCGTACTCAAACCAATAGCTTCGCTCGTCGCCCGGCAGGGTGAACACCTCCCGGCACGCCGCAAAGTCATCCCGGGTGTCGTGGTTGCCGGGCGTCCAGTACATCGGGATGCGGCTCATCAGCCCGGAGAAGCCGGAGAAGACGTTGTTGTCGATTTCCGAAACAAGCCCGTCGTCGGTGATGTCGCCCGCCGCCAGCATGAGATCCGGATCGTACAGGGCCATGCGGGCGCCGAGCCCCGCCGTGTTGCCGTAGTGGGAGTCGCTGAACATCGCGAGGCGGAACGGCATCCCGGGGGCCTTCGCGCTCTTGAATCGGCTCGCGGCCAGGTTCACGCCCGCGCTGCGCACGCGGTAATAATAGCTTGTCCCCGGCTGCAACCCCATGACCGTGACTTCGTGCCGCGTGCCCGTGTTGCCGCCGGCAAACGAGCCATAGCTCTCGGTCAGCCCGTAGTCCACCCAGCTGTCGGAAGAGGAGTCGGTATACCACACGATCGTCGCCTGGTTGGTGAAGTGGCCCATCTGCACGTACGGCCCGCGCGTGAGCGAGACGGCGAGGGACTCCGCCGCCAGGCCGAACAGCATCAGGCCGGCCAGCCCGAGAACGGTCAATCGTTTTTCCTTTTTCATGGCAGGCTCCTTCCTCTCTGCCAAGAAGCCTCGCGCGGGCACGTTACCCGATTATTACCGCGCGCTGTTTTTTTCGGTAACAATCCGGTAACATGAGCCCGTCAGAATGGCCGCGGGTCCGGTACCCGCGGGAGACGATGGAGATGCCCGTGTCCGATCTGTATCTTCGCCACGACGCCCGGCGGCCGCTGTTCCTGCTGCTGGTCCTCGTCGTCGTGCCCTGCGCCGCGCTGGTCCTCCTGGCGCACCAGCACGTCCGCAGCGTCCGGGCCGCGGCGGCGCGCCAGTACCGCGAGGCCTGCGAGGCGGAACTGGCGGCCCTCGGGCTGGAGGCCCGGGCGAAACTGCTTCAGGTGTTGGAAAACCGCGCTGCGGCGGAATCGTTCGTCGAAACGGTCTTCTTCCTCGAACCGGGCGAGCCGGTGCTCTACCGGCCGTATGCGGCCCCGACGCTCGGCGACCGGCCCGACCTGTCGGCCGGACATCCCGCCCGCGGCCGGTTGCTCGAAGCGCGGCGCGCGCCCGCCGGAGACGCGGAGCGGGCGCTGAAGCTCTACCGCGAGGTGCTGGCGTCGTCCCCGCTGCCCGCGGAGGTCCGCGCCTCGGTCCTCGCCGAAACGGCCGCGCGCGAGGCGACGCGCGGCCGGCCGGAGGCTGCGCTCGATCTGTACGAGGAGTGGTGGAACGCGCCGCGGGATGAAGGCGCCGCGCGCCTGCCCGCGGCGCTGCGTGCCCTGGAGGCCGCGGCGGTGGCGGGCCTGTCCGACCGCGTCCCGGTTTGGGCGGATCGCGCACTGGAGGAATTCGGGAGACCTGACCGTTTCCCGCGACGCGGCGAGCCGGCCTTCCTGGCGGTGTTCCTGCGGCGGTGGCGGCCCGGCGGCGATCCGCGCCTGGATCGGCTCGATCGCGCGGCGCGCTGGTTCGAGCGGATCGATCGGCTGATCCAGGAACACGGGGAGGGGCCCTTTCATTTCACCGCGTGGCCCGACCTGCCGCTCCAGCGCGTTGTGCCGTCCGGTCCCGCGCCCGGCCCGGCCGGCATGCTGCTCGTGGACCTGGCGCGGCCGCTCGAGGACGGGCGGCGCATCGGTTGGGAAGTCTCGGCGACGGGCCTCGTGTCCCAGGTCCTGGGGCCGGTCTTCCGGCGGTTCACGGACGCCCACGGCGGCTCGCTGGACTGGACCGCCGCCGGCGCGCCGCGCGCCGCGCCGGACCGGCCTTCCGTCCTGGCGCATACGCTTCCCGCCCCGTTGGACCTCGTGATCGTGCGGTACGACCTCGACTCCTCGTCGCTGTTCCGCCGGCTCGCGGCCTCGCGGACGCGCTACCTGACGTGGACCTTCGGCCTCTCGGTGGCCTGGCTGCTGGCCGGGCTCGGCGCGATGCTCTACCGGGTCGGGCGCTCGGCGAGCCTCGCGAAGCTGCAGGCCGACATGCTGGACCGCGTCGGCCACGAGCTGCGCACGCCCGTGGCCGCGATCTCCGTGCTTACCGAGTCCCTGGAGAACTCGGCCCTCGACGAGCCCACCCGCCGGCAGGTCGCCGGGCTGCTTCGTTCCGAAAGCGGACGGATCCAGCAACTGGTCGAGCGGTTGCTGGCCTACGCGCGGGGCCGTCGCGCCGCCCGCCGCCCGGCGTTCAGCGAGGGCCGGCTGGATGATATCGTCCGGCAGGCCGCGCGGCTCTTCTCCGTGGAGTCCGGCGCCGGGGACGCGGTCCGGGTGGACGTGGCGCCAGGGAACTACGCGGGACGGTTCGACGCCCAGGCGATCAGCCAGGCGCTCCTGAACCTGCTGGACAACGCGGTGAAATACAGCGAGCAGGCGCCGCGGATCGCCGTCGGCCTGCGGCGAGAGGGCGCGCAGGCGGTGCTGACCGTGACGGACAACGGGATCGGCATGCCGCCCAAGGTCCTGCGGCACATCTTCAAGCCGTACTACCGCGCCGACACGACGCTGGCCGCGCGCGTCGGCGGCATCGGCGTGGGGCTCGCCATCGTGCAGGCCGCCGTCCGGGCGCACGGCGGGCGCATCGGCGTCCGCTCCGGGCCCGGGGAGGGCTCGGCCTTCGAAATCCGACTGCCGCTGGGCGGGGGGGCGGGGCCGTGAAGCCGCGCGTCCTGGTCGTCGAAGACAACGTGGCCCTGCGCACGGGGCTTGAACTCGAACTGCGCAAGCGTGAATACGAGGTGGTCACGGCGGGCGACGGCGTGACGGCCCTTCGGATTGCCCGCGAGGTGAAGCCCGACCTCGTGCTGCTGGACCTCATGCTGCCCCGGCTGAACGGCTACGACGTGTGCCGGCGGCTCCGCGAGCTGAACGTGAATGTGCCCATCCTTATCCTGACCGCGCGCACGGCCGACGAGGACGAGCTCTTGTGCTTCCAGGTCGGCGCGGACGATTTCGTACGCAAGCCGTTCAAGGTGGACACGCTCGCGGCCCGGATGCAGGCCCTGCTGCACCGCGCGTCCGCCGCGCCGGCGACGCCGCAGCTAGCCTTCGGGGATTGCGTGCTGGACGTGCAGGCCAAGACGCTGCGCCGGGACGGCGAGGCCGTCCCGCTGACGCCGCGCGAGTACGGCCTGCTGGAGTTCATGGCGCTGAACGCCGGGCGCGTGTTGAGCCGCGAGCAGATCCTCGACCGGGTCTGGGGGCTGGACTACGAGGGCACGGACCGGACCGTGGACCGGTTCGTCACCGTGCTCCGGCAGAAGATCGAGAAGGACCCGCGCCGGCCGGCCCACCTGCTGACCCTGCGCACCTACGGATACAAATTCGAGCCATGAAAACGAGCCTGCAGATCATATGTTTTGCGCTTCTTGCCGCGTCGCTGACCGTGCCCGCGCGGGCGGAGGACGTCCCCGCCGTGGCCTGGGAGGAAGCCTTTTACCTGGAGCAGGGGGCGGGCGACTTCGCGGCCGCGGCGGAGCGCTACGAGCGGTTGGCGAACGACGAACGGGCGGCCCCGGCCTTGCGGGAATCCGCGCGCCTGCGGCTGGCGTATTGCCGGTTGGGGGAGGGCCGCGACGCGGAAGGCCGGGCGATGCTGGAGGCCCTGCTTGACAGCCCGGACGCGCGGGTCGTGGACGCCGCCGCCGCGAAACTGCTGGCCCTCGCGGGCGACGATACCCGGGCCGTGGCGGAGTTGCTCCGGCGCAAGGCCCCGTCGGCCCTCGCGCGCTGGGAGAAGGCCCGGAACGCGGCGCGGGTGACCCTGCGTGGATCCATTGAAACGTGGGACGGGCGCCGGCCCGCGCCGGTTCATCTCCGCGTCGAGGGCCGGGCCTCTGAAGACGAGCGGCCCGTCGAACGGCCGGTCTGGTACGCGGACGTGGACGCGGAAGGCCGCTTTGCCTGCCCGCTGCCCGCGGGCGAATACGAGCTGGTGATCTCCACGCCGGTCTACGAACGCCACCGCCAGCGGCTGATCCTGCTGCCCGAAATGAAAGACGGCCTCGACCTGCCCGTCCGCCTCGAGCGCATCCAGCTCCCGGAGGACGTCCACCAGGTCTACCTGCTCGGCGACTGGCTCCAGGACTGGACCGAGAACCTGCCCATGACGCGAGGCGACGACGGCGTGTGGAGGATCACGCAGCGCCTGCCCGCGGGCGTGCACCACTACAAGTTCATGGTCGGCCACTACCGGCGCTGGCTCTGCGACGTCCGCGGCGACGAGTTCCAGGACGACGAGCGCGGCGGATTCAATACCGTGCTCCGGCTCGATGCGGAACAGGACGTCGTCTTCCGCTTCGACGAAAACGATCCGCGGTACGCCGGGCGGCCGCGTCAATAGTCAACCCGCACGCGCCAGAACCGGGACGTGCTGTCGCCGAACGGGACAACCGCCTCGGCCTGCGACGCGGCCGCGGTCACGGCGATGTAACCCGCGAAAGGCGTGGCGAGCGCCAGCGTGGTCTCCACCTCGTAGCGGAAGCCCGGAGCGCCGCGCCACGCGAGGCCGGCGTCGTCGTACCGGGTGATGCGGAACACCGAGGCGGCGTCCCGGGGCAGGGTGCCGGCCCGGTACTCGTCGAGGTTGGGCGACCGGTCGCCGTCGGCGTCCGACACCGCGTCGTTCGTGTCGGCGCTGCTGAATCCGAAGGCATCCTCCCAGTAGTCGCGGATACCGTCGCCGTCGCTGTCGGGCCCGACGTCGGCGTCCAGCCGCAGACGGTTGCCGCCGGGCGTGACCCGCGCCTGCGGGATTGTGATCAGGCCCTCGCCGTCCGCCGCGGCGACGCCGACCTGCGAGGTCGTTCCGTTGGCGACCAGGAGATTCCTCCACAGCACGCGCGTCCCCGGCGCGACGGGGAAGCGCTGGAGCCGGCGCGCGGTGACATCCACGGTTTGCGTGGTGCCGTTCAGGCTGCGCAGGCTGACCTGCCACCGGTTGGTCGTGTCCGTGGGCGCGCCATCCCAATCGTACCAGCTCGCCGACCAGTCTACTTCCTGGTTGTAGCCGCCGGGCCCGGCCGGGGGGAGCGGGGCGTCGCCTTCCGCGTTGCTTAAACCCGGCACGGATTCGTCCTTGCGCGCGGTGAACCGCTGGAAAGGCGCCAGGGAGCCATCCGGGGCGATCGTCGGCGGCAGGCCGTTCCAGCCCATCCAGGAGTGCCCGGCGTCAATGACCGCGCCGCCCCAGCAGCGCCGTCCCGTGTTGAAGGCCGGGTACACCGGCCCGCCCTGCGTCGGCCACTCGATGATGAAATCGTTCGTGCCGTGCCCGATCCCCAGCGGCGCCGTGGCCCGCGCGACGGCATTGGACGCGGTGCGCCGGTGGTTCTGCCACGTCCAGACGCCCGTCCCGTCGAACGGCTTCAGCGCGTCCGCCCAGCCGCCCGGCGCGTCGCTGCGCGCGGGCAGGTTTAGAACAACGTTTCCCCATTTCCACTCGATGTCGTTCTTCCACGGCGTGCCGCCCGCGTCGCCCTGCGTAGAGTAGTCGGTCATCGGCTGGCTGGCGTAGGCGGCCGCGAAGACGTGGGGATAGCGCAGGGCCAGTGCCAGCGCGCCGCTGCCGCCCATGGACCCGCCGAAGACGTAGACGCGGTTCGTATCCACCGGCGGGCCGGGCGGCTGGCGGACGAGGTCGTACAGCATGCGCAGGACCCGGCGCTCGGTGAAGTTCTCGACCGTATCGCCGGCCGCGGGATCGGCGTCCGTCCGGTAATCGCAGTTTCGCGCAAAGCCGAAGAACCAGGTCTCGCTCACATCGGTCGGGAAAATCTTGTAGCAGCACCAGTCGTACGCGTCCGGGTCGGCCGTGACCGGCCCGTACGTGTTTCCGGCCCAGCCGTGGAGGCTGACGTAGGCCGGCGCGGGGCTGGTCACGCACGACGGCTCGACCACGGCGTAATCGTAGGCGTACTGGATCGCGCCGGTAACCGCCGGATCGAGTCCGCCCTGCCCGTACCAGCCGTTGCGCGCGTGAGGCGCGTGGAAGGTCGGATTCCAGTTCCGCAGGTCCATGTACTGGATGTAGATACGCACAGCCCCGCCGCCCGACACGGCGGGGTAGTTCGTGAGCAGCACCGGCAGGGGATCGGCCACGCCCTCCGCGACCGGTCCGATACTGTTCGCCGCGGAAAAGTCGCCGGTGTTCTCCGCCGCCCCGATCAGCAGCGTGACCGCGTAGTACGCGTCGCCGGTCGTGCCGCCGCCGAAATCGTTGGTCGCGAGCGTCCAGACCAAAAGGCCGGTGCTCACGCCGAGCTGCGGGCCGCCGTTGGTGATCACCAAACGCTCGGTGTAGCGCGGCGCCCACGTGCCGCCGCCCCCGACGTTGTACCGGTTGGCGTGGAAGCGGGCGGAGCCCTTCTGCAGCGTGTAGAGCGGCACGGCCTGGGACAGGTTGGTCGCCGATATCGGCGCGGTGTGCCGGTACACGCGGTACCGCTCGCCCGACAGGTCGCTCCGTTCGCGCCACGTGAGGAACGTCTGGCCCGAGCGGTGCACGGCGGACAGCGCCGCCGGCTGGGTGTTGCTCGGCGCCTGCGACTGGAACAGCAGGACCTCGCCCGAGTAGGCCGCCACGGTCAGTGACGTGACCGGCGTGTACGAAAGGCTGCCGCCGTAATTTCCCGCGCCGTCCACCGCGCCGCCGCCGCTCGCGGTGACGCGGTAGAAGGTGCCGCCCAGGTTGGGGATGGCCGCGGCGCTGCCGCCGGGGTTCACGAGCGTCCACCCGTTCGTGTAGCCGCGCCGGTACACGCCCCATGGCGCGTGCCAGGCCGCGGCGGTCGAGGCCGGCGGGGGCGACGTGGCCCCGCCGAGGGCGATCGTGTATTCGGGGTAGTACTCCAAGGCCACGTCGCCGGTGGTCAGCAGGCAGAGGTACGTCCGCGCACCCTTGATCAGGAGGTAGCTCGCGACGGCGAACATCCGGTCGGCGTACGCGGAGGTGTCCGGGTAGCTCTGGCCGATCACCGTCTTGCCGGTGCGGACCAGCGCGAGGGCGCGGTCCATCTGCAACCGCCAGTCGTCCCCGCTGAAATAGTTGCCGGTGCCCCAGTAGCAAAAGCCCTCGATCATGCCGCCGTGACCGAGCCCGAAATCCGTAGGGTCCCAGCTCGTGATCAGGCCGCCGAGATTCGGCAGGTAAAGAAAGCCGCCGGGATCGGCCTCGAACGCGGCCTTGCACGCGCCGCCGAACGAATGAAGCGCGGGGATCCAGTTACTGACGCACAGGCCGAGATCCTCGATCCAGGGGTGGGTCGGGTTGCAGAACCCGAAGGAGTAGGCGTCCTGGGTGAAGCTGTCCGCGAACACGCCGTCGCCTTCCGTGGACCGGATGCGGGCGAGGCAGGTGGTGATCCAGTAATTCGGGAATCCGGTGCGCGGCAGGCCGCCAGTGTACGTGCAGTCCATCAGGTACCAGTTCCACGTCGTGTGGTAGACGCGCTGGGTCTGCGCGTTGAGCATGAACCAGTTGGTCTGGGTCGTCACGAAGCTCCAGTCCGAGGTCCACGCGTCGCCGTCGAGGAACAGCTCCGGCCCGTTGCCGACGCCGAGCTGGTAATGGAGGCAGAGAAAATTCGTGTTGTAGACGCGGAGGGCCTGGATGTCCGTGCGCCGCATCTTCTGGGTGCCGGCGAGGTTCGTCGCGGCGAACTGGCGCTGGGCAGCCGTGAGGCCGGGCGGAAGCTGGTCGGAAAATACCACGATGCGGGCCGAGGAATCCGGCCACATCCGGGCGGAGGCAAGCAGTCCTGTTCCACAGAGGAAGGCCGCGATCAAGCCAGTGCGCAGGAATCCTTTCACAGTGTTCACCGGGTGCGTGAAAACATACCCCGCGGCCGACTCGGGGTTCAGGCGTCTGGTCAGGCGAAGTAGAAGTGCCTCTTGGAGAAATCCAGCCCGGTCAGGCGTTCCAACCGCGCCACCCAGCGATTCTTACGCTCGCGGCGGGTCAGGACGTGGTTCGGGTTGGCCTGGAACAGGCCCTGGCCCGGCGGAAGCCAGTCGCGGATGGCCGCGGGATGCGTGCCCGTGTACGGCTTCAAGGACTGCGGATCGATCTCGTCGAGCTTGATCTCGGGCTTCCGGCCCGGCCAGAACTTGCCGACCTGCTCGAACTTCTCGATCATCTGCTGCTCGGAGCGCACCCAGCCGTAGTGGTAGATCGTGCCGTCGCTGTCGGCGGCGCGCGGGTAGCGCCCGCCCTTGGGCGACGTCAAGGTGATGAAGAACAGCCCCTTGGGCGCCCACGCCGGGATCGTGTTGCGCAGGATCCGGACCTCGCGCCGGTACCAGGCGGGCGAGGAGGCCAGCGTCTGGCCGTTGCCGTAGAAGTGCAGGTAGCGGAAGTAGAGCGCCTCGACCCGCGGGTTGTCCAGGTGCCGCTCCATGGACGCGCGGATCTTCGGGATGTCGTCCTCGTGGATGAGCTCGTCGCCCTCGAGGTAGAACGCCCAGTCGCCCGTGCAGTTGAACAGCGCAATGGACTTCTGCTGGCCGTAGACGAAGCCCTTCACGCCGAGGTCGCTCCGGATGCGCTCGTTCCAGGTCGTCGGGATGATTCGCAGCTTCGGGTCGCGGATCGCGCGCAGGCGCGCCTCGGTGTCGTCCTGCGACTCGCCCATGGCCACGATGAACTCGTCCACCAGCGGCAGGGCAGACCGGATGGACTCCTCGAACGGGAAGCCCAGCATGTGGCCGTTGCGGATGAAGGTGAACCCGCTGATCTTCACGCCGGCCCCCCGAACGCCCGCGCGCACAGGCGCAGCGTATCGTCCACCTCGCGCTCCCACGACCCTTGCAAGGCAAAGCCCGTGGATTTCAGCTTGTCTATCCGGTAGTCGAGCGTCGGCACGGCTTCGTCGGGCTTTGGAACCGGCCGCTCGATCGGCGGTTCGAATCCCAGGACCTCTTTGCAGCGCTGGGCCACGAGCTGGGCCATGGCGAGGACGCTCGCGGAGGCCTCGCCGCCGAGGTTGAACAGGCCGTCGCCGCAGGCCGGCCGCGGCAGGCCGAGGAAATACTCCACTGCCCGGGCGACGTCCTCCAAGGTGATGAAGTTGCGCGGCTGGAGCCCATGCGACTTGAGGACGATCCTCTTTTCGCGCACGACGGTGCGGCACAAGTCGTTGACGAGCAGCGTCCAGCGATTGACCGCGGCGTCCAGCGGCGCGCCGAAGCCGTTGGACAGCCGCAGGACGACGCCGCACAACTCCATCCGGTCGTGGGCCGCGAGCACGGGGTCCTCGGCCGCCCGGTGGGTCGTGCCGTAGGGGTGGACCGGGCGCGGCGCCTGGGTCTCGTCGACGCGCCCCTCCAGCGGCTCGCGGTACACGCGCGCGGTGGAGAAGAAAATGAACCGCTCCGCGCCGGCCTTCCTCGCCGCCTGCAGCAGCGCCCAGGTGCCCGCCGTGTTGACCTGGAAAGCCCTCGCGGGATCGGCCGCGCAGTCGTTCTCGTTGAGCGCGGCGAGGTGGACGACCGCGTTCACGCCTTCGCACAGCGCGGCCGGATCGGTGCCGGGAAACTCGGCGGGAACGAGCTCCCCGCTCCGCAGCCAGTCGGGCGCCGGGAAATCCCGCCGACGCGTGCAGAGTCGAAGGAACAGCCCGTCCTGGTCCGCGAGGTGGCGGCTGATGCGCCCGCCGAGGTAGCCGAAGGCGCCGGTGATCAACACGTTCATGGCCGGGCCGCCCTTACTGCATCTTGATGTCCCACCGGTACGGGATGTCCGGGGAGAACGGATCGATCCGGTCCATTTCCCCGGCGGCGTGCGGCTCCGTCGCGCAGTTGGCGAGGAGCGCGGTCTTCGTGCCGATGCATTTCCAGCCATTGACGATCCCGGGCGGGATGGTGAGCAGGAGGTAGTTGTCCTCGCCCATGAACACCTCCTGCACCTCGCCCTTCGTCGGCGAGTCCGGGCGCGGGTCGTAGAGAACGACCTTGATCATGCCCTGGAGGCAGGCATAGTTCTGGGTCTGGCGCTTGTGCAGGTGCCAGCCCTTGATCACGCCGGGGTAGGCGGTGGCGAAGTAGATCTCGCCGAACTTCTCGAAGTGCGGGTCGTTGGCCCGCAGCATGTGCATGATCTTGCCGCGCTCGTCGGGGATCTGCCGCAGGGGCGTGATGCGGATGCCGTCAATCATGGCGCGCTCCTTCCGGGTTCGGGGTTTCCGGCGTCCAGTGGAAGGCGCCGTCCAGCCGGCCGGCCTCCACGAGGTATTTCAGTTGTTTGAGCCGCGTGTAGTGCCGCGAGGTGAAGCCGTCGCGGTCCAGCCGGACGCGCTCGAAGGCCTCGCGCAGTTCGCGCGCGCCGCGCCGCGCGTCCCACTCGCACCGGAACTCCGGCAGGACCCGGCGGATGCGGTCGAACCGGACCCGGTAGCTTCGCGAATCCGCGCCGCCGCCCGTGAGCGCGACGGGGCAGCCGTCGAACGCCTCCCGGACGATGTCGGCGATGGTTCGGACCTGGTAATTCTGGTCGTTGCCGCCGACGTTCAGGACCGCGCCGCGGACGGCTTCCGCCGGCGCGGTCAGCGCGAGGTGAAAGGCCCGGGCGATGTCGCGGATGTGGACCAGCGGCCGCCAGGGCGTGCCGTCGCTCTGCAGCCGGATCTCCCGCGCGGTCCACGCGGAGCCGGAGAGGTTGTTGAGCACCAGGTCGAAGCGCATGCGGGGCGAGGCGCCGTAGGCCGTCGCGTTGCGCAGGAGCACCGGGGTAAAGGCATTGTCCGCCATGAGCTTGAGCTCTTCCTCCACGAGCACCTTGCATTCCGCGTAGACGGTTTGCGGGTTGACCGGCGATTCCTCCGCGACCTCCTCGGTCGTGGCGACGCCGTACACGCTGCACGAGGAGCTGTAGACGAAGCGCGGCACGCCGGCGGCCTTCGCGGCGCGGGCGAGGGCGATCGAGCCGCGGTGGTTGATGGCCCGGGTGATCTCCGGCTTGAGTTCGCCCATCGGGTCGTTGGACAGGTCGGCGAGGTGCGCGACGGCATCGAAGCCGCGCAGGTCGTCGGGCGTGACCTCGCGGGTGTCCTTCCGGAGCAGCGGCGGCGGCGGGGTGTCGGCCGGGACAAACGCGGCCTCGCGGAAGAAGCCCGTATCCAGCCCGGTGACGTCGAGGCCCTCCCGCTGGAGGAGGGGCGTGAGGACGGAGCCGATGTAGCCTTCGCTGCCGGTGACGAGTACCTTCATGGTCGCGCGGGGGTCAGGGCCAGGTTTTCCACGGCGCCGCGCCGGATTCCCACAGCGTCTCCAGCCGTTTCCGGTCGCGGAGGGTGTCCATGCACTGCCAGAACCCGTCGTGGCGGTAGGCCATGAGCTGGCCGTCCGCCGCCAGGCGCTCGAGCGGCTCGCGCTCGAGGATGGTCAGGTCGTCCTCGAGGTAGTCGAGGAGGTCCGGCTCGAACACGTAGAACCCGCCGTTGATCCAGCCCTCGCCGGTCTGGGGCTTTTCCATGAACTCGACCACCTGGTCGCCGTCGAATTTCATCGTGCCGTACCGCGCGGGCGGGCGGACGGCGGTCACCGTGGCCCGCTTGCCGTGCTTCCGGTGGAAGGCGAGCAGCGCCTTCAGGTCGACGTTCGACACGCCGTCGCCGTAGGTCAGCATGAACGTCCCGCCGCCGCGCAGGTAGGGCGCCAGGCGGAGCACCCGGCCGCCGGTGTCCGTGTCCAGTCCCGTGTCGATCAGCCGGACGTTCCAGTCCGCGGGGGCGGCCTTCTCGTACTGCACCTCGCCGCTCGCCAGGCTCACGAGCAGGTCGCTGTTGCGGTACTTGTACTGCAGGAAGTAATCGATGATGATCGGGCCCTTGTACCCGAGGGCCAGCACGAAGTCCTTGAACCCGTGCGCGGCGTAGCCCTGCAGGATATGCCAGAGGATGGGATGCCCGCCGATCTCCACCATCGGCTTGGGTATCACCGCGGTTTCCTCCGCCAGCCGTGTTCCGCGTCCGCCCGCCAGGATGACGACTTTCATAAGGTGTTCGTCCGAGTTGCTCTTACGAATACCAAGCCCCCGCCGGCCCGGCAAGGCGTTTCGCCCCCGCTGTACAGCAGGCGCTACGAGCCTGCTGTTCCGCAGGGGGTGCCCGCCGGTCTATTTGACACGGTTCGGGACAAAAAACTCAAAAATTTCCGCGACGCCGTACGTGAAATGCATGACGGGGATAAGGACCAGCAGCAGGAGGTCCGCCGCGCGCCGGGTTCGGAGCACCATCCGCAGCGTGGCCCACGCCTGGGCGGCGAAGTACAGGGCCAGGTCAAGCCCGAGCAGCCAACCGAACGCCCGGTGGAAAAAGGCCCCGACCCCGCACACGAGCAGGCTAATGACCCACAGGGCCGGGATCAGCGACGCGGGCTCGACCTCCACCCCGCGCCGGATCAGGCGCGTGCGCGCGACGCCGTAGCCGAAGACCTGCCGGAGAAAACGCGCGAGGCGGGTCCGGGGATAGTGATCCACCCGCGCCGCCGGCGTAAAGACGATCGCATGCCCCCGCCGGAACGTCTCGTGCGATACGAACATCTCGTCGCCCGCCTCGAAGTCCGGCGCGAACCCGCCGATCTCCTCGAGGAACGCCCGGCGCAGGGCCATGTTGCAGCCGATGATCCTCGACCAGCGGATGCGCCGGGGGTGGTCGTGCTCCGGCCGGTAGCGGCCCGCCACGTACCCCGCCGCGCCGGACGACAGTGCCAGGCCCGCCAGCCGGGCGCCCAGGGGCAGCTCCGGCGGAATCAGCCCCGGCCCGCTGACGAGTTTGACCTCCGGATCGTCGAACGGCTTGACGATCTCCCGGGCCCAGGCGGGCTCGACGATGACGTCGTCGTCCAGGAACGCCACGATCTCCGTGGTCGCGTGTTTCCAGCCGGCATTGCGCTTGTCGGGCAGCGCGGTGAAGGCCCGTGTTTCCTCCGGGTTCACGAGATTGGGATGTGCCGACTGCAACGCCTTGAATCGCGCCGCGACGGCCGGATCCTCGAGGGGGCCGCAGACCAGGACCAGGAGACCGTGGAAGCCCTGGGCCAGCGTTAACGATTCCAGCGCCCGGATCACCTGCGGGTGGCCGCGCGTCGGGATCACCACGCTCAAGACATATGGATCGGCGGGCATCGTGGCCGAATCATGGAGAACAACCGCGGGGCGGACAAGCCGAAAGCTGAACGCCGGGCGGGGCCGGGGTGTCTATGGGTGGAAAGGATAGCTAGACATGAGGATGCATTCAGCGGCGTCGCGGGAGCTCCGCCCTCCAAAAGCTTGGCTCCCATGGGTCGGCTTGTTTCTGGTTTCCGCGGTTTCCACGTTCGCGGCGGGGCCTTCCGCCGCCCGCCAGTTCGGTACGGCGGTGGCGGACGCCGTGGAGCGGGTCATGCCCGCCGTGGTCGTGGTTCGCACCGAATCCACCGTGTACCACCCGGCGCGCGACCTGTTCTTTGGGACGCTCTACGGCATCCCCGAGCGGCTCGCGGGGCAGGGGTCCGGCGTCATCATCCGGCCCGAGGGCTACATCCTGACCAGCCACCACGTCATTGCCGGCGCCCAGCAGGTCGAGATCGTCCTCGACGACGGCACGAAGTACCCCGCGGCCCTCGTCGGCCGCGATCCGCTGACCGACCTCGCCGTGCTGAAGATCAAGGCGCCGGACGGGGCGAAGTTCACGGCCGTCGAGGCCGGCGACTCGGACGCCTTGCGCGTCGGCGAGTTCGTCATCGCGGTCGGCTCGCCGTTCAGCCTCGACAGCAGCGTCACGCTCGGCATCGTGAGCCAGAAAGGCCGATCCGTCGGGCGGCTGCCGTACGAGGATTTCATCCAGACCGACGCCTCGATCAATCCCGGCAACAGCGGCGGGCCGCTCGTGGACGTGGACGGGCGGATGGTGGGCATCAACGCGATGATCCAGACCGGCGGCCCGTACGCGCAGGGGAACATCGGGATCGGCTTCGCGGTGCCGGTGAACCTCGCCATGCGCGTGGCGGACCAGTTGATCGAGCGCGGCGAGGTCGAGCGCCCGTGGATCGGGATCCAGATGGGCGAGGTCGGCGATTCGCCGCGGACCCGCCGGTCCGGCCGTCGCGACGCCGGGGTGCGGGTGCTCGAGGTCTTCAACAACACGCCGGCCTCGCGGGTCGGCCTGGCGGAGGGCGACCTGATTCTCAAGGTCAACGGCGTGGCCGTCGCCACGCCGCGGGCCGTGCAGCGGGAGATCTTCAAGCGCCATGCCGGCGACACGGTGACCCTCGAGGTCCAGCGCGAAGACAAGGACATGACATTCGAGATCGTGACCGAATCCATGCCCGATTTCACCCAGCGCGCGCCGTAATGTGGCCGGGATCGGCGATCCCGGCTCCCGTTGGAACAACCATCATGGCCGGGAATCCATCAGCCCGATGAATTGCTGGAACAGGTAGGTCGAGTCGTGCGGGCCGGGGCAGGCCTCGGGGTGATATTGCACGGCCATGACCGGGAGCGTCCGGTGCCGCAGGCCCTCGGACGTCTGGTCGTTGAGATTGATGTGCGTCGTCTCGACCTTGGCCGGGTCCAGCGAATCCTTGTCCACGCAGAACCCGTGGTTCTGGGAGGTGATTTCCACGCGGCCGGTGAGCAGGTTCTTGACCGGCTGGTTTCCGCCGCGGTGGCCGAACTTGAGCTTGTAGGTCCGGCCGCCGAACGCGAGCCCGAGGAGCTGGTGCCCGAAGCAGATGCCGAACGTCGGCAGGCCGGTCTCGACGATCTTCCGGATCTCGGCGACGGTATGCGGGACGCCCTCCGGGTCGCCCGGCCCGTTGGAGATGAAGAACCCGTCCGGCTTCGACGCCAGGATCGTCGCCGCGGGCGTGGAGTTGGGGAACACCTCGCACCGGCAACCGAGCCGGGCGAGCAGCCGGAGCTGGTTGAGCTTGAGCCCGCAGTCCATCACCGCGACGCGCCACCGCGGCTCCGCCGGAGGCGTGGCGAACACGCTGTCATAGGCCTTCAGCCCGTCCGAGCGAATGGTCGAAAACGCGGCCCGGGTTTCGTGCGGGCCGGGCCACGTGTAGGCCTTGGGCGTGCTGACCTCGGTGCAGATGTCCCGCCCGACCAGGCCGGGCGAATCCTTGGCCTTCTGCACGAGGCGGGCCGGGTCGAGGTCGGTGGTGGACATCACGCACTTCATGGCGCCGCGCGAGCGGATGTGCAGCGTGACGGCCCGGGTGTCCACGTGGTCGATGCCCAGGATGCCGTGCGCGGCGAGATAGTCCGGGAGGGGCTGCGTGGCGCGCCAGTTGCTCGGGATGCGGCTGCACTCGCCGATGACCAGGCCCGCGGCCTGCGCGCGCGGGGACTCGACGTCCTCGGCGTTGATGCCGTAGTTGCCGATCAGCGGGTAGGTGAGCGTGACGATCTGCCCGTGGTACGACGGGTCGGTCAGGATCTCCTGGTAGCCGGTCATCGAGGTGTTGAAGACCAGTTCCCCGTATGCCTCGCCGCCCCCGGCGAACGCCCGGCCCTCGAAGCAGGTCCCGTCTTCAAGTGCAATAAGTGCTTTCATGGGAATCCGATCTCTACCACGGAGGACGCGGAGGGGGAAACAGGCACAGTCGAATCTCGTGTGCCCGAACGTGTTTCTCCGCGGCCTCTGTGTCCTCCGTGGTTCATCCGCTCTTTTTTTTACATGCCGAGCCGACGAACGCCTTGAAGAGCGGGTGCGGCGCGAGCGGCTGCGACTTGAACTCCGGGTGGAACTGGACCGCGACGAACCAGGGGTGGCCCTTCAGCTCGACGGCCTCGACGAGGCGCCCGTCCGGCGACAGGCCGGAGAGCCGCAGGCCCTTCTTCTCCAGTTCGGCGCGGTACTTGTTGTTGAACTCGTAGCGGTGGCGGTGCCGCTCGGCGATTTCCGCGGCGCCGTAGGCCCGGGCCGCGCGGGAGCCCTTCTTCAGGCGGCAGGGCCACGACCCCAGCCGCATCGTGCCGCCGAGGTCCACGACAGCCTCCTGCTCCTCCATCAGGCAGATGACGGGGTGGGGGGCCTGCTTGTCGATCTCCGTCGTGTGGGCGCCCTTGAGGCCCGCCACGTGCCGGGCGAACTCGATGACGGCGCACTGCATGCCCAGGCAGATGCCCAGGAACGGGATGCCGTTCTCGCGGGCGATCCGGATCGCCTCGACCTTGCCCTCGATGCCGCGTGTGCCGAAGCCGCCCGGCACGAGGATCCCGTCCGCGCCGCGCAGGGCCTTGCGATGCTGCCCGGCCTCCACCTCCTCGGCGGCGATCTTCAGGAGCTCCACGCGCCGCCGGTGGGCGAAGCCGCCGTGGTGAATGGCCTCGAACAGCGACTTGTAGGCGTCCTGGAGCTCGGAGTACTTGCCGACCACGGCGATGCGGACGGTGCCCTCGGGGTGGACGATGCCGTCGACCAGCTTCCGCCACGGCGCCAGGCGCGCCGGGGGGCGGGCCATGCCGAACCGGACCAGGACCAGCTCGTCCAGGCCCTGCTCGGCCAGGACCAGGGGCAGCTCGTAGATCGTGTGGCGGACGTCCTGCTCCTCGATCACCGCGTGGAGCGGCACGTTGCAGAAGAGCGAAAGCTTCTTGCGGACGTCCTCGGAAAGCGGGACCTCGCACCGGCAGATCAGGGCGTCGGGCACGATGCCGATCTCGCGCAGCCGGGCGACGCTCTGCTGGGACGGCTTCGTCTTCACCTCGCCGGCGGCGCGGATGAACGGGACGTACGTCAGGTGGATGTACATCGTCCGCTCGCGGCCTTCCTCCAGCCCGATCTGCCGGATGGCCTCGAGGAAGGTCAGGCCTTCGATGTCGCCCACCGTGCCGCCGATCTCGCAGAGCACCACGTCCACGCCGGCTTCGTCGAGGGCGCGGATGCGGCTCTTGATCTCGTCGGTGATGTGCGGGATCATCTGGACCGTCCCGCCGAGGTAGTCTCCGCGCCGCTCCTTCTTGAGCACCTCCCAATACACGCGCCCGGCGGTGAAGTTGCTCTTCCTGGAAGTCGGCTGCCCCGTAAACCGTTCGTAGTGACCGAGATCCAGATCCGTCTCGGCCCCGTCGTCCGTCACGAAGACCTCGCCATGCTGGTACGGGCTCATCGTGCCGGGGTCGACATTGAGATAGGGATCCACCTTGAGCATGCGGACGGAGAGGCCGCGGCTGATGAGCAGCCGACCTAACGAGGCTGCTGTCAACCCTTTACCAAGGGAGGAGACCACGCCGCCGGTAATGAAAATGTAGTTTGCCATGGACGCACGCCGCCTCGCCGATGACGGGTCGGTACGTAACCACAACCCCGGACTGTTCTCAAGGCAAATCTGATTGACAGCTTCTTTGCGGCGCGGTTATCCTTTTTGTGGAGACCCGTAACGCGAAGGTGAGCCATGAAAAAAATCATGTTTTCCATCGGGCTTTCGGTTCTGATCCTGGTCCTGGGGCCGGCCGCGGCCTTGGCCGGCCCGTCCCTGCCGGTCACCAAACCGCCTGTCATGGATGCCACGATCCTGACCGGTCCGCCGCGAGACGCCCCGGCCGTGACCGGGCAATGGTTCCGGAGCAGCAGTTCCGGCATCGAGACCGTCCGCACGCACGAGTTCTACGACGAACTGCTCGGCGGGGGCAGCGGACCGGCCGCCATTGCAGGTTACGTCAGCAGCATCGCGTACGACCCGGCGTCCAACATCACCGCCTTCAGCATCGTCGCGACGATCAACAACGATACCAGCCAAACGGAGTTCCCGTGGAACGGTAACAACAGCCACGGCGAATCCCTGCTCCTTCCCGGCACGCTCGCCTACCTGGGCCCGATGTACGACACCAAGCTCGCGGCCGAGTTCGCCATCACCGACTTGGCCAACCTGCCGGCACTGTGGAATTCACCCTATCGCGACCGCCCGCCGTACATCATCGCCGACAACGAGGACCAGGCGGCCTGGTACTGCTGGAACCCGGATGATCCCAACGAGCAGCACCATCCGGCCGGCAACTACTACGTGCCGACCTGGGATTTCGGGGACATCCCGCAGGGACAGTTCTCCACGCGGCAGATGGATTTCAGCGTGCAATTTCCCGGCATGCCGCCCCTGGATACCCGCTATCCCGTGCTTCAACAGTCCTTTGACCAACAACTGGACGTGCTGGCCAACCGCGCGACCTCGTTGAAGATCAGCACCTGGATCGACGAAATCGCACTGGACTCGGGAGCCAACCCGGAGCCGCCGCTCCGAAGCAGCGACGTGTCCGTGTTCCACAACGCGGAGGAAACCCCCGAGGAGCAGCTCGACTTCGGCGACGCGCCCGACCCGACTTACGAGACCCTGCTGGCGAACGACGGCGCGAGGCATGTCATCGTCGCGGGCATTCAAATGGGCCTGCTGATCGACGGCGAGTCCGACGGTCAGCCGGACTCGACCGCGACCGGCGACGACAACAGCAACCTCGACGACGAGGACGGCGTGGTGTTCCCGAAGTCGTTGATCATCGGCAAAGCCGGCCAGGCGGACGTCACCGTCTCCACCGGCGGCTACGTGTCGGCCTGGATGGATTTCAACATCGACGGCGATTGGGCCGACGCCGGCGAGCAGATCCTGGCGGTCCAGGCCGTGACCGTGGGCGTCAACTTCCTGTCTTTCAGCATTCCGGCCGCTGCCTCGCCCGGGACGACTTTTACCCGGTTCCGGTTTACGACCCAGCAGATTACGATGAGCTACACCGGCCTGGTCAGCGACGGTGAGGTGGAGGATTACCAGGTGACCCTTCAGGAGGAACTCGAGGAAGGCCTCGATTACGGCGATGCATGGGACGGCGGCGGTATCGGCGCGGGTTATCCGACCCGCTTCGTCCAGAACGGCGCGCGCCATGCCGTCATCCCCGGCGTGTTCATGGGCGCGCTCGTGGATACCGAGCCGGACGGCCAGCCGACCCTCAACGCGGACGGCGACGACCTGAACCCGCCGGCGGGGCTGGACGACGAGGACGGGGTGACGCTGCCCGCGGTGTTTGTCGCCGGCGCGACGGCCACGGTGAGCGTGGTCGCCTCCGTCCCGGGCTATCTCAACGCCTGGATCGACTGGAACAGCAACATGAGCTGGCTGGACCCGGGCGAGCAGGTGTTCGTCAACCGGCCGCTGGGCGCCGGGATCAACCTGCTGCCCGTGACTGTCCCTCTGCCGCCGGCCCTCGTGGCCGGCGGCCCGCATTCCCGTTGGCGCTTCACGACGCACGCCCCGGTCCTGCCGGCGTTCACGGGCGCGGAGACCAACGGCGAAGTCGAGGATTACGAGGTGCGCCTGGAGGCCCTCGATTTCGGCGACGCCCGCTTGTCCTATCCGACCCTCCTGGCGAATGACGGCGCGCGGCATCGGGTTCCTTCCGCGTACTGGCTGGGCGTGGTTTCGCCCGACCTGGATCCCGACGGTATGCCCTCCGGGAACGCCGATGGCGATGACTTGAGCAACCTGGACGACGAGGACGGCATGGTCCCCTCGGGGTCTTTCGTCATGGGGCGCACCAACCTGCTCCTCGTCACGGCCTCTACCAACGGCTACCTGGATGCCTGGATCGACTTCGCCTTTGACGGCGACTGGTCGGATGCCGGCGAGCAGATCTGCGCGAGCTATGCCCTGGCCCAGGGCGCCAACATCGTGACGGCCGCCGTGCCGGCGGCGGTCGGCGTGGGCCAGACAGCCGTCCGCCTGCGTTTCAGCAGCATGGGCGGATTACTGCCGACGGGACTGGCCTCCGACGGCGAGGTGGAGGATTACTGGATCACCATCTACCAACCCGGCCCCACCGTGGACATCGTCATCACCAACCTCGTCCGAAGCGGCACCACGGCGCGGATTCTATGGGCCGCCGAGACCGGGGTGGTGTACGAGGCGCAGTCGACAACCAACCGGTTGAACGACACCAACATCGCCTGGCAAGCCTTCGGCGGGTATGTGATGGGGCCGGCCAACGCGCAGATGGACTTCGGCGCGTCGGCGGACCGGCTGAAGTTCTACCGCGTGGCCGCGCCCTTCGCGCCGCCCCCGCCCTAAGGCGCGGTCCGCGCTTCAGTCCGCATGCGCCTTGACCCGGTAGGCCACCGGCGCGGGGGTGCCCGTGAAGGTGCCGTCATCGGTGAAGCCCTCGGTGTGCGCCTCGTCGTCGGCCA
Organism: Kiritimatiellia bacterium; assembly: GCA_018001225.1. Lineage (NCBI taxonomy): Bacteria > Pseudomonadati > Kiritimatiellota > Kiritimatiellia > Kiritimatiellia bacterium. Next base: position 45,410 of record JAGNIJ010000005.1, read on the forward strand.
CGTCCGTTTCCCAGACCTGGAACGAGGCCTCGGGGATGTCGTACCAGGTCAGACCCTGGCCGGGGACGTTCCGCGCATAGCCCACGGTGTACCGCTTGCCGCCGATGGTCGGCCACTCGATTCGTACATGGCCTCCGGCTGCGCGCAGGATCGTGTGCAGCGCAAGCAGGGACCCGGCGTCACGCGGATCCGTGCCGGCGAGGAGTTCCTCTTCGTCCGGGATGCCGTCGCCGTCGCGGTCCGCGTCCAGCGCGTCCGTGATCCCGTCGCCGTCGAGGTCGGGCGGCATGGATCCCGCATCCCACGGATCGGACTGCCGCTCGCCGGTGAGCGCGTCCACGTACAATTCGATCACATCCGAATATCCGTCGTCGTCGTCGTCGGTATCGGTCTCGTTCGGTGTGCCGTCCCCGTCGGTGTCGGTCCGCCCGGCCGAGAGCCGGATGTCGAAGGCAAACGTGCCGCTGCCGGACAACTCGATCTGCTGGACCTGGGTCTGGTTGCGCATGTTGCGCGAGGCGAACGCGCCGCCGTGATCCACCGCCGCCGGGTTGTACGCCGCGCCGTGCCCTGCGTCGGCGTAGCCCATCGACACGGCCACCGTGTCCACGCGGTCGTCCTGCGCCAGGGTCAACCGCCCGCCGGCGTCGGCCGGGCCGGACAGGTACTTCTGCCCGTTCAGCGCCAGGCTGTACAGGTTCGGCGCCAGGCCGTGGCGCACGTAGAGCGTCGTGATCGAGGGCTGCACCTGGTACTGCACCTCGAACGTCGTGGCCGTGGCCGAGGCCAGCGTCACGGTCTTTTGGATCTTCCCGTCGGCCGACGTCAGGCGCCAGCCGCCGGCCACGGCGGTAGCGGCGTAGAGGCCGTTGACGTAGCCGTTGGTGTTCGGCCCGGCGGCCCACCAGTCCTTTAGCGCGGAGGTGCGCCTGGCCAGCGGATTCCCCGAGCCGTCGAGGTTGCTGACGCCCTCGTCCTCGCTCTCGCCCTCGGCATAGGCCAGCGTGTTGCCGATGCCCTGGAAGACGCGCCCGCTGGCGGGGTCGCGCACGAACGCGGCGATCATCCGCCCGCCGTTGTCCTCGAACACGGTGAACACGCGCTGGTTGTACAGCAGGTACTCGCTCTCGCCGTCGAGGTCGACGTCCTCGGCCGTGTTGGTCGCGCCGGCCGGCAGGGCCGCCGCCCACTGCGCCACCCGCCCGTACAGCGCGCCCAGCCGCGCCTGCGCCTGCGCCGTCAGCGCGAAGCCGGCGAGCGTGTCGTAGTTGGAGTCCGGATGCTTGTAGGCCCCGTAGCTCCACCGGCTGCGATCGGATTCGTCTTCATTGTGGAACGCGGTCTCCCACAGGCCCTGGAACAGTGCCATCCGCCCGAGCAGCCCCTCGCGGCTGGTCCCGGCGCCGGCCACCGCGGCCCACGCGTCCCCGAGGATCGTCCCCGCCGTGTCCGCGTCCCCGAATGTCTTGACCGTCTGCGCGGCGCCCTCGACCGTGAACTTCCGGTCGCGCAGCGATTCCTCGTTGGCGCTGCCGTTATACCAGCTCATGAAGTCCGAGCCGCTGGAGAAGTGCACGTAGTCGTTGGCCTGCGGGCTCAAGGCCAGGCCGCTGCCGCGCCCGACCGTGGGCCAGTGATCGCCCGTCCCGTCGCCCGTGATGTCGACCTCGCCCTTCGCGATCTGCTCCAGCGTGACGACCTGGATCCACGGGTGGTTGGCGATCCAGTCCAGGTTGCGGTCGTACGCCGCCGCGTTGGTGGCGTTGCCGAAGTTCTCCCAGAGGCTGAACATCACCACCGCCTGCTCCCGCGCCCACCACTCGTTGGCCTTCTTCGAGAGCAGTCCGCGCAGGCCCAGGCTCAAGCCGCCGTCGTGCCGGACGAAGATGTCGTCGGCCGCCTGCTGGTTGATGGCGAAGAGCTTGACCCCGTTGACCTCGTTGAGCTTGAAGCCCTCCTCTTTGAGCGCGGCCTCGCGGCCGAACCAGTTGTAGAGGTGCGTGTACTGGTCCACGACCCCGAAATAGGCGCCGAGCCCGGCCAGCTGCGTCAGCGTGGGCCCGTCCATCATGCGCTCGGGGTAGAAATGCACGTCCCACCAGTTCGGGAAGGACGTGCCGTAGATCGCGTTCAGCGCCTGGTTCCCCAGTTCCAGCGACGCCTGGTTCAGAACCGAGCTGAAGAATGGCAGCGCCTGTTCCGCGTACGGTCCCGCCAGCAGCGCGGCCTGCCCCTCGCGGACCAGCCGCCGGATGCGCGCGTTGAACGCCGGCCCGTCCTTCTGCGGCTCGCTATCGCTCGCGGCCCACTCGATCGTCGATGCCAACTGTCCGGAGATGCGCAGGTTCAGCGGCAGGCCGAAGAACTCGTTTGCATCCAGCGCCCGGAAGTAGCCCGCCGCCGAATCGCCCGTGCCGCTGCGGATCTGCTTCTGGATCTCCGAGGAGGGCACGGCGGGCTGGTTGCCGTGGAGCAGCACCGCCAGCTTGGCGCGGTTGGCTTTCCAGCCCTGCGAGATCCAGCCGTTCAGCACGCCGTCGTCGCTGCCGCGCTCGTCGTCGAGGATCGCGTCCGCGAGGTCGCTCGTGCCGCCGACGTCGCCCGGCCCGCGCGGGCTGTCCTGCGTGCCGTCGCGCGTGGTGTAGACCTGGTAGTTCAACTCGCTGATGCCGTTCCAGCCGGCCTCGATCAGCGCGGCGCGGTCGATGGCCAGTTCCACCGCGTCGTAGTCGGCGCGGAAGCTGACGCCGCGGATGAAGTCCGGCCGCGAAACCACGCCGTGGGCCGACAGGTCGTCCCAGCTGTTCACCGTGTTCAGCAGCGGATCCTGGTCCACGAGCACGTTGGCGATCCCTGTCTCGTACACGGCCACGACCAGTTCCCAGCCCATGTCGCTGGCGCAGTTGACGCTGTCCGGCAGGGCTTTTTCGCCGGTGGACGTGTTGCCGGTGTCGATGACGATGTAGAAATCCATGTGGCCTTCCTCGGCCTGGTACTGGAGGTCGTGGAAATCCAGCCGAAAGTAGAATTCGCCCAGGTCGCGCCCGTCGCGTGAATAGAACGCCACGAGATCGCGGCTGATGTCGTAGTCGTCATCCCAGAAATACACGTCGCCGCGCTCCCGCAGGTTGCCGGCGCCGTGCACCTCGTCCAGCGTGTGGCAGTCATCGGCCGTCCAGTCCATGAACTGCTCGGACACGTCCACCCCGGCCAGCGTGCCGAGCGACTTGCCCGCGCCGATCGTGATCTTGTCGCCCGGCTGCGCCTGGCCGTTGTCCGCGTAGCAGGGATCGGTGCCGCCTGTGTATTCCTGCAGGTTGCTCAACGCGTCGAGGTCCGGGTTGCCCGAGGGCCCGAAGTCCACGGTCCCGTCGCCGGCCGCCGGGGTCGAGAGATCATCCGTGCCGCTGTCCAGCGCGGAGAGGCAGGACCGGTTCTCCCAGCCGTCCGGCAGGCCGTCCCCGTCGGTGTCCGCGTTCAGCGGATCGGTCTCCAGCCACGCCTCGCCGGCGTCGTACACGCGGTTGCTGTTGACGTCCCCGGCGACCAGCCCGTCATGGCTGACGTCCTCCGTGCCGTCCAGCTTGCCGTCGCCGTCCGTGTCGGGATTGTTGGGATCGGTCTCGCCCGCATCCACGCGGCCGTTGCGGTTGGCGTCCTCGATGCCGTCGTACAGGCCGTCCCCGTCGGAATCCGCCTCCAGCGGGTCGGTGGTGCTCCCGGCGATGCGCATCAGCCGGTCGCCGCCCGCGACGTGGTTCGGGTGCCCGCTGTTGTCGTCCGTGTTGAAGAGCGGCGGATCGAGATCGGCCAGGAAGTTCTTGAACCCGTCGCCGTCCGTATCGGCGGCCAGGTCGGTCGCCGCCGGGTTCAGCGGGCTCGCGAGGCCCAGTTCGAGCCCGTCGGGCAGGCCGTCGTCGTCGGTGTCGGGCGAAAGGGCGTCCGTGCGTCCCGCAAAGTAGTACCGGTGCACGTCGCCGTTGTTCCAGTCCGTGGCCAGCGGCTTGTCGGTGAAGAGGTCGTAGGCGACGGTCTCCTCCCAGTCGGTCAGCCCGCCGTCGTCATCGTCGTCGTCCGCGTCGTCCTCCTCCACGGTCTGGCGGAAGTCGAGGTGCGTGGTCTGGTGCGCCTCGACCTCGTCGCTGGCCGGGTTGCCGTCGGTGTCGCCGTAGAGCGCGAGCGCGTGCGCGCCCTCGTCCTCTACGCCCAGGCCGTTCCACGCGAAGCTCCAGCTCTTCGCCGTCGCGTTGCTGGAGACCAGCGTCGCGGCGCCGCCCCACGTCCCGCCGTCGATCTCCACGCGCAGGCTCCGGACGTCGGGGCTGGTTTCCGCGATGATCGTCGTGTCAAAGGGCGGCGGCGGGTACGGCGCGACGATCGTGTACGGATTGCCGTTGAGGTCCAGCGGCGGGGGCTCGATGAACCGCGCCAGGCTGCGCTCGACGGTCGTCCGCACCTCCGCGCTGGCCTGCAGTTCGTAGTCGTCGTCCTCGTACAACGCCAGGATCGTGTGCGTGCCCGCGCTGAAGTTGCTCCAGGCCAGCCGGAGTTCGCCGAACCCGTCCCCGCCCTGGTTGTCGCGCAGGACGTAGCCCGCGCGCGGCTGGAACGAGTTGTCGATCAGCACCGAGAAATTAGCGGGATTGGTCGAGAGGCACACCGCGCCGCCATCCCGGCAATCCGTGAACTGCACGACGATCTCGTAGTCGGTGAAGCTGATTGTGCTGCCGTGCGGCGGCCACGCGATGTGCAACCGCGCGTCGGGGGCGCGGCAGGCGTGGGTGGAGGTCAGCGTGGTGATCCGGGTGGGATCGGCGGCCGACGAATCCTCGTGCAGCTTCGCCTGGATCGTCGCGCTGCCGCTGGACGGGATGTCGCGGTACGTGAAGCGCCATTCCTTCGGATAATTGGTCGCGTACTGCGCGAGGTGCGAGTCGCCGGGATTGGGCACGGAGGCGACGGCCGGCTCCCAGGCCGGGTCCACGCCGTTGGTGCTCGTGCCGTTGCCGTTGGGCAGGCCGGTGACGGCGTCGTCGTTGGCCGGGTCGCTGTCGTCGATGTGGACCAGCACCTTCGTCACCGTGTCGTCGGTGCGGAACGCCATGCCGTACTCGCGGCTCCAGAACGTCTCGCCCGTCCGCGGGTAGCCGAACACGCCCGTCGGCGCGAAACGGTCCACGTAGAAGGTCTTGGTGAAGGTGTTGTACAGGTCGCACCCGTCGTTCGGCCCGCCGAGCCGCTTGCGGAACAGCCGCGTCCGGACCATGTGGTAGCCCTCGTCGAAGGCGGTCGCGGCCACGTTGGTGACCTCGTATTCGGACTCGTAGTTGTGGCGAACCCAGAAATCGGCCTCGTTCCCCTCCGTGGAATCCATGTCGCTGACCAGCGCATCCCAGATGCCGAAGTACGTCTCGCCCAGCCGCCGGAACCGGAACGTCATCGGCTCGTAGCCGAGGTACACGTCCGTCGCCTGGCCCTTCGGGTTGTCGAGCCCGTCGCCGTTGACATCCATCCCCTCGTCCAGCCGGATCATCGCGGACACGGTCAGGCCGTCCGAGCGCGAGACGAAACGGATCGGGTCGCTGCCGGCGACGCGCTGGATGTAGCCCGGGTCCTCGTCGTTCGGGATCCCGTCGTCGTCCCAGTCCTCGTCGCCGTGCAGCCCGTCCACCCGGATCACCGGGATCAGGTCCACCAGCGTGCCGGCGGGCTGCTCGATCAGGATGGGCGACGAGGGCTCCACGGCGGTGCGGCCCGGGACCATGATGCTGTAGGCGGCGTAGTGCCCCGGCGGCACGCGCAAGTTGACCTTCCAATCTGTCCCGACGCGGACCCACTCGTCCTGGTCCCAGCCGCTGTGCCGAGTGGCGTAGTTGTAGAGCAGCGTGCCCGGCCGGAAGTGCGTGAAGGGATTCACGTAGTGCGTCTGGCCGCTGTACTTGTCGTTGTTGATGGCGACCAGCAGGACCGCGCCCTCGTTGTTGTTGTAGCTCGTGCCCTTGTAGTTATGCGAGTAGACCTTCTGGTTCACGACCACGTCGTCGCTGGACCACTTGTTGTCGTCCCAGCCGCGCGCGAACTGCTGGTGGATCCAGATGGCGCGGGAGATCTCGCTCTCCGGGCCCGGGGTGTCCATCAGCATCGGCAGCCGGTCGATCACGTTCGGGTTCTGGTACTGCCCCAGGAAATTTCCCTGGCCGTGCTCGGGGAACACGCGGCCCCACTGGTCCGGCAGCGAATGGTTGTTACCGTCCGTGTAGACCAGCGCGATGCCGTCGCGCAGGATCATCCAGGTGCTCAACATGTCCATGTCCGCGAACTGCGGGTGGTCGTGGTTCATGGGCTGCATCACGCCGTAGTCGGGCCCCAGCCGGCCCATGCTCTGCAGGTTGCCCGCGTACTTCTCGTTGCCCCACCCGTCCAGCGTGTGCGACGCGGTGCCCTCGTAGTCGAAGTCCAGCAACCGCATCCCGCGCCGGACCCAGTCGTAGAGATCGATATTGCTGTGCGGCACGACCTCGCCGAAGAGCATCGCGTCGTCCCGCGGGGCGTCCTCGTCGAACAGCGAGTTGCGCGTGTCGCCGTCGTTGAAGCCGTGCAGGATGTCGAACTCCGCCTGGATCGCCCCGCAGTAGCCGAGGTAGCTGCCCCAGTTTCCGACGCCCTTCCACTCGCCGAAGAAGTCCGGGATCACATGCTTGGCGGCGTCGAACCGGAACCCGTCGCACTTCGTCTCGTGCATGGTCCAGCGCGCGGCGCGGATGAGGTAGGCGTTCACGTCCTCGCTGACCGGGTCGCCGGACAAGCGGTTGGTGATGCTGTACTTGTATACCCGGTTTCCGTCGGCGTCCTGGATGTAATTGTCTGGGTCGGTCAGGTCCGGGTACTTGTCCGGCTCCGCAGGCTGGCGGACGAACGACAGGTCAGGGCCGGGGATGTCCCAGTTGCCGGACTCGTTGGAGATGTCGGTCAGGTCGCTCAACGTGTAATGCTGGATGGCCCCGTGGTCGCCGGTGTCGTAGTGAACCTGCTGGATGGCGCCGGACTTTCTCCAGAAGTGGGTGCCCGTCTGGATCAGGTGGAAATCTTCCGGCAGCATGTCCGGGTAGAGCGTGATCGGCGTGTTCTCGTCGTAGCCCGGCACGCCGAACGAATTATGGTTCATCACGTTGTCGAAATAGACCCGAATACCGAAGCGGTGGGCCATCTCCACCAGCCGGACCAGTTCATGCTTCGTGCCGTATTTCGTTGCGATGGTTCCGTTCTGGTCCTGGTCGCCGAGGTCGAAACGATCCTGCAGGTCGTAGCCGACGGACCACTGGCTCCCGCCCTTGTTGGGCACGGGGACATAGATGGAGCCGTAGCCGATTTCCGCCATCAGCGGGATCTTCTCGATCATCTCGCGCCAGGTCGTATTGAACCACTGGACCATCACCTCGGCCCGCGCATTGGCCGCCAGAAGCAGCGCGCCCAACCCGGCTACCATCCATCTAAGCAATGTGTTGCGGCTCATTCTTGCCTATCCCTTGGTGAACGAAGAAGAGCGGACGTGAGCGCCAGCCACTCCCTCTAATGAGTTTAATAATACGCCACCGCAAGAATATTGTTAAGCGTTTTACTAAATCGATTAAATTATAGCAAAAAAGTGTCAGAACATATTTTACGCCAATCAGATACAATATAATTGTGGCATTAAAAAAAGGACTGGACAGAAGGACTGGGGACAGAAGGACTGGGGACAGAGAAAGAAAGGCCTGGGGACAGAGAGGTTGGGGGACGAGGTTAGGGGATAGAAAAGTGAGCAGCGTTTCAACTTTCTTGCGGAAAAGGAGCGTGTTCGTTCCTTTCTATGATTGGGGCTGAACGATATGGCCAAGTGAAAGAAGCGGAAGGTATGAGAAAAACACGAATCAGAAGGGATAGTTCGGATACTTGGCATCATTGCTTCAATCGCGTTGCCGGTTCATCGCTCGATCGCCCCCTGGGCGATGCTGAAAAGGAGATGTTTGTTCGCATCCTGATCCGGGTAAGCAAGTTGTACACTGTTCGCGTCGCTGCCTACCAGATCATGTCCAATCACTTTCACCTTCTTCTATACGCCCCAACAGAAGAACCCGGGCCTGAAGAAACATGCCAGCGCTATGGCGCTTTTCATGACGGGACGCGCACTATAGAGCCTCACGGTTCCGCATGTCGCCAGTGGCAAGCCCGTTGTCGGGATATCAGTTGGTTCATGCGCCATCTCCAGCATCTTTTCACGGCCTGGTATAATCGCACCCGTGCTCCTCGCAGGCGTGGCTCCCTATGGGCTGACCGATTCAAGAACACGATTCTGGAAAGTGGCCTCGCAGTTTGGTCCTGCTGGACCTACATCGAAAACAACCCAGTACGTGCCGGGATAGTAGAGACGGTCGCGGATTATCGCTTCTGTTCCCATGGCATCTGGCACCAGACGGGATGCCATCCTTTCGAAGAGAACGTTTTGACCGTCATGGTGCCCATGCTCAGTAGATTGTTCGGTCTGGAGCGCCTGGCAGAGATAAGGGATCACTTGGATCGGGCCTTGGCTGAAAAAGCCGACCGCGAGCATGAAAAGCGCTCGTTCTCTCTAACGATCTGGCGCCGGGTTCGTCACTGGACCAGTGGACTGGTGATTGGCTCGGAGTTGTTTGTGCGTGAGGTTATGAGATGTGCTCGCCGGGACAGTACGCCACCGCGTATAGCGCATTCCGGAGAAGGCGATGAGGCGCTCCTGTTTGTATGGCCGCAGATCAGATGGGCTCGCTCCGGTTGACCGGACAGGAAGCATGGATCCGTAGTCGATGCGGCTTGGCGCAAGCGGCCGGCTCATTCGCCGGAGGCGGGAACCTTGCATCTAGAAGCGCCTGTATCTCCGGCTGCGGGCACGATCCTGACTTCACGCTAGACTTCTTTGCTTTTTGTGGCCAGCTTAGGCTAACCTTCTCTTCCTGTCTCGTCGCGGGCCTTCTCTGTTCCGTTCCCGGGTTCCCGGCCTCCGATTTCTCTGTCCCTTCTTCTGTCCGCTATACCCCAGATTCTCTGTCCCCTTGGGTTCTCCAGATTCTCTGTCCCCCTTGGGTTCTCCCCCTTGGGTTCCCTCTGTCCCCTTGGGTTTTGGCGACCCCGTCAGATAAACCCCACGTGCTCTTCCTTCACCAGCCCCGGGGGAAGCTCGCGGACGAAGCGGGACGGGGCGTAGAACATGGCCCCGCCGTCGCGGGTGCGGCGCATCTCGGGGACACAGAGGAAGAGTTGGTCGCGGGCGCGGGTCGTGGCGACGTAGAAGAGGCGGCGCTCCTCGGATAGGCCGCCGGCATCCTCCATCGCACGCGCGGAGGGGAACATGTTCTCGGCGAGCCACTGGATGAAGACGACGTCCCACTCCAGGCCCTTGGCCTGGTGGATCGTGCTCAACTTGATCGAGTTCTCCGGCTCGCCCTGGACATTGTCCGCCTCGGCGTCGAGGTTGGTCATCAGCGCCGTCTCGCTCAAGAACGCCTCGGCGCTCTCGAACTTGGTGGTGTAGTCGATCAGCGCCTCCAGGTCCTCCAGGCGCCGTTCGGCGTTGTCGAAGGTCTCGACGGCATAGTCGTCGTAGAAGGCCTCGATGAACTGGTGCAGAACCTCGCCCGGATCTTCGTCGAGATGCTCCTCGACGTAGGCCGCGGCCAGGGGCTCGATCTGTTTCCATGTTTCGCGCGCGGCCGCGGGCAGCTTCTCCCGCAGCCGCGCGGTCTGGGCGGGGTCGCGCAGGTCGCAGCGCTTGCCGAGGAATTCCCAGATCCGTGCGGCCGTTTTCTGCCCGATTTTGGGCAGCAGGCCCATCAGCCGCTGGAAGGCCAATTCGTCGCCGGGATTGACCAGCAGGCGCAGCAGGCTGCAGACGTCCTTCACGTGGGCCTGCTCGAAGAACCGGACGCCGGACGTGATCGTGTACGCGATCTTCTCGCGGGCGAGTTCCATTTGCAGTTCCATGGCGTGGAAGTGAGCGCGGTAGAGGATCGCGACGCGGTCCATGCGCACGCCGCCGCGGCGCAGGCGCTTGAGCGCCTCGACAATGTAGCGCGCCTGTTCCTCGCCGCCGTACATGCGGACGAGGACGGGCCGGGTGTCCTCCGTGCGCACCGCGCGCAGGGTCTTTTGGAACTGCTCCGGGTTTCCCGCGATGCAGGCGTTGGCGACCTCGAGGACGCCCGGCACGCTGCGGTAATTGGTCTCCAGCCGGATGACCGTCGCCTCCGGATAGCGCTTCGGGAAGCGCAGGAAGTTCTGGAAGTCCGCGCCGCGCCAGGAGTAGATGCTCTGGAAGTCGTCGCCGACCACGAGGAGGTTGCGGCGGGGTTCGGCGAGCCGGTCCACCCACTCGGCCTGGATCAGGTTGGTGTCCTGGTACTCGTCCACGAGGATGTGCAGGAAATGTTCCTGGTAGCGGGCCAGGACGTCCGGCTGTTCCCGGAAGAGCCGCAGCCCGTTGACGAGGAGGTCGTCGAAATCCATGGCCTGGAGCGCCCGCTTGCGCTTCACATAGGATTCATGGACCCTCACGACGTCGTTGATCTCGATGGGATGGTTCTTGAACCAGGTCCCGGCGACGTCCGTGACGGTCTTCTCCTTGTTGGCGGCAAGGCTGAAGACGCTCAAGAGGACGTCGGGCTTGGGGAAGTGCTTGCCGAGCAGGTCGAGCGCGCCGGCGGCCTCGCGGACGAGGCCGCGGGCGTCGTCCTGGTCGAGGATGGTGTAGTCGAGCTGGTACCCGAGCGCGCCGGCGTGCCGGCGGAGCATGCGGTTGGCCATGTGGTGGAAGGTGCCGCCCCACAGGCCTCCGACGCCCTCGCCGACGAGCAGGCGGGCGCGGTCGAGCATCTCCCGCGCCGCCCGGTTGGTGAACGTCAGCAGCAGTACGCGTCGCGGATCTACGCCGCGCTCGACGAGGTGGGCGACGCGGTAGGTCAATGCGCGGGTCTTGCCCGTGCCGGCGGCGGCGATGATCAGCACCGGCCCGTCCGGCGCGAGGGCCGCGGCGCGCTGCTCGGCATTCAGGTCTTTCTCGAAATCAATGGGAGGCATGGTCCGCCTCCAGCGGAAAATTCGAATGCCGAATATCGAAATCCGAAACAAATCCGAATGTTTCAATGGCGGAAAACGTCCAAAAAACATTATTTCCCAATTCGAGCATTCGGGTTTCGATCCTTGTTTCGGATTTCGACATTCGGATTCCGGATTTCCCCCGCGGCCTTCACGCCGCGGGGTTGAGGCACTCGCGGAGCGTCATGCTCTGCAGTCCCTGGTCCATGCCGGACTCGACCTGGGCCAGGACTTTCTCGATGGCCGGATGGCGGTGCGCCAGGCCCAGCGCCTCGGGGCGCGCCCCGTCCTGGAGAATAACGTCCACGACCTCCTTGACCCGGATGGCGTCGGCCGCCCGGAGCAGGACGTAGCTGCCGGGCTTGTCAGTGGTCTCCGCCAGGAAGCCGTTGCGCACGAGCAGCCGGACGATGTCGTTCAGCAGGCGGACGGGCACGCGCTGCTCCTTGCCGAAGGCGGCCGTCTCGAAGCGGGCGGCCTGGCCGGCCAGCGCCTGGGCGGCCCGGAGGAGGACGGACAGCCCGATGATCAGCCGCGCGTTGGAGCTGGCGTTCTCGGCGGCCCGCTCGATCTGGTAGGTCGCGGAGTTCTGGAGGGCGAAGGCGAGCTCGGCCCCGAGCAGGATGATCACCCAGCTCGTGTACAGCCACGCGAGAAAGATCGGGACCGACGCGAACGTGCCGTAGATCGCGTTGTAGCGGGCCACGCCGACCTGGAGGGAGATGTAGGCCTTCTGCCAGACCAGCCACAGCACGGCGCCGACCAGGCTGCTGATGAGCGCCGGCAGGGTCCTTACCTTGGTGTTCGGGAGGTGGACGTACATGAACCAGAAGGTCAGCCACGTGGTCAGCACCGAGGCCAGCCCGAGCACCCATCCGGCCATGGCGCTGAACGGCGGGGGAAGACGCAGCAACCCTCCCCGCAGGCTGGCCTCGGCCGTCCCCACGCCCGCGATCAGCAGAGGGACCAGCACCAGGATGCTGACATAGTTGGCCACCTGGCGGAGCACGCCGCGATTAACCCGCACGCCCCAGATGCGGTTGAACGAGATCTCCATGCTGCCCAGCACGAGCAGGGACGTGAACAGGACGACGACCAGGCCGACCCAGCCCATGGCCGCGAAGTTGGTGGCGTTCGCGATGTTCCGCATGTTGTCCACGAAAGTCTGGAACTCGGGCGGCATGCCGCTGACCCAGTCCATCATCTGGTTGATGCGCTCCTGGCCGAACCCGAATCCCTTGAGCAGGGCGAAGATCACCGCCAGCATCGGCACCATGGACATCAAGGTCACGAAGGTCAGGCCGGAGGCGTGGATCGCCAGGTCGTCCTCGGCGAACCCCTTGACCACGAGCTGGCCGATCCGGACGATGCGGATGGGCAGGCTGCGGCCCGGCGGCAGGGCGCTCAAGTCCGCGTCCCAAATGCCGTGCAACAGGAAGTTCTTGAACCGCCGCCAACCTTCTTTCAAGCCTGTGGCCATGTCCGCCTCCCCGCGCTCAATCGCCCCCGCACAAGCCGGCCAGCTCCGCCCGGAGCCAGGCCGCCAGCGTCTTGGAATCCACGACCCGCTCCTTCAACGCGGACCGCGCCTCGGCCTGCGTCAGCCGGACCGAGGCGACGTTCTCGTCCTCGTCCTGTTTCGTCGCGCCGGGCTCGGCCTCCACCTCGGCGAAGAACAGGTCGATGCGCTCGTCTACGTAGCCGGGGGAGGGGTAGATGAAGCCCAACGACTCCAGCCGCGTGACGCGGTGGCCGGTCTCTTCCTCCATCTCCCGGCGGGCGCAGGCCTCCGCGTCCTCGCCCGGTTCGCGGTGGCCCGCGACGACTTCCAGCAGCGCCTGCTCGACCGGCTTGCGGAACTGGCGCACGAAGAGGAACCGGCCGTCCGGCAGGCGGGCCAGCACGGCCACTGCGGGCCCGTGCCGCACGATCTCGCGCACGGCCTGACGCCCGTTCGCCAACTGGACATCCTGCACCTCGATCCCCAGGATGCGGCCCCGGTACAGCCATTTGGATGTCAAGGTTTTCTCTTCCACGCGACGAACCCTTCCTCCGTCGTTGCCAATCGACCGGATCAGCCTAATATACAACCGATGCTCCATTCGAGAAAAGAAAGAGAAAAACTGGAGGAGGCTTGCCTGGCGCCCTACGCCGTGCGCAGCGCGGCCAGCCGGGGCCGTCTGTACCCCGAGCCCCCGCACGACGTCCGGACGGAGTTCCAGCGCGACCGCGACCGCGTGCTCTACTCCAAGGCCTTCCGCCGCCTCGAGTACAAGACCCAGGTCTTCGTCAACGGTACGGCCGACCACTACCGCACGCGGCTGACCCACACGATGGAGATGACGGCCGTCGGCCGGACCCTGGCGCGCGCGTTGCGGGCGAACGAGGACCTGGTCGAGGCGATCGCCCTCGCGCACGACATCGGCCACAGCCCCTTCGGCCACGTGGGGGAGGAGGCGCTGGACGAACTGATGAAGCAGGAGGGCGGCTTCGACCACAACCTCCAGAGCTGCCGCGCCGTGGAACTTATCGAGCACCCGTACCCGGACTTTCCCGGCCTGAACCTGACCTGGGAGGTCCGGGCCGGCCTGCGCAAACACCTCGCCGCCCAGCCGGGCGCCGTGCTCGACGGACATCCGCTTGGCCCGCGCCAATCCCTCGAAGCGCAGCTTGCCGACGTGGCGGACGATATCGCGTATTACGCCCATGATGTGGACGACGGACTGGAAGCCGGCCTCATTACGCCTGCCGAGCTGGCCGGTCTGGAAATCTGGAGGGAAGCGGAAAAGCGCACCCGCCAGGAGCCGGGCGCCGCCGCCCGGTCCACGGTTCGCGCGCTGTTGGACCTGCAGGTGGAGGACGTGCTCCAGACCAGCGCGGAGCGGCTCGACCGGCATCGGCCGGCCTCGCCCGCCGGGGTGATGCGGGCGCCGGAAAAAACGGCGGATTTCAGCCCGCGGATGAAAGCGCTGCTGACGCCATTGAGGACTTTTCTGTTCGAGCGCCTGTACTACAATCCCGCCGTGAGCCACGACAGCCAGGCGGCGGTCCGGATGATGCGGCGCCTTTTTCTCCATTACATCGCGCACCCGGAGGCCATGGGCCGCAAGGCGCGCGCCCGGCTGGAGTCCGAAGGCCTGTGGCGGACGGTGTGCGATTACATCGCGGGGATGACCGACCGGTATGCGATGGAGGAATTTCAGCGGTTCGGTTTGGATCGGGAAAATGAAACTGGAGGGCGAGCGTCCCGCGAGCCGCGGAAGGAGTGAAAGACCATGATCCGTGAAGCCATAGCGAAGCTGGCGGAAAACAGGGAGCTGTCCCGCGAGGAGGCGCTCGCGGCCATGCGGGAGATCATGGCGGGCGAGGCCACGCCGGCGCAGATCGCCGCGTACATCACGGCCCTCCGCCTGCGCGGCGAGAGCCCGGCCGTCATCGCCGCCAGCGCGGCGGCGATGAGAGAGAAGTTCACGGCCATCCCCGCGCCCGGCGAGATCGTGGTGGACACGTGCGGGACGGGCGGCGACGGGGCGCACACGTTCAACATCTCGACGTCGGCGGCGTTCGTGGCCGCCGGGGCCGGGATCACCGTGGCCAAGCACGGCAACCGGAGCGTTTCCAGCAAGTGCGGCAGCGCCGACGTGCTGGCCGAACTGGGCGTCAAGATCGACTGCGCCCCGGAGATCATGGCCGGGTGCCTGCGCGACGTCGGCATCGCCTTCCTGTTTGCGCCGGTGCTGCACCCCGCGATGAAGCACGCCATCGGGCCCCGGCGCGAGATCGGGATCCGCACGATCTTCAACATCCTGGGCCCGCTGTCCAACCCGGCCGGCGCGCGCTACGGCGTGCTGGGCGTGTATCACCGGGACCTGGTGCCCGTGCTGGCCGAGGCGGCCGCGAGCCTGGGCGCGCAGCGCCTGTTCGTCGTCCACGGCGCGGACGGCTTGGACGAGCTGACCACCACGGGCGATTCCTTCGTGGCCGAGGTGGACCGCGGCGCGGTGCGGACGTACACGATCCGCCCGGCGCAGTTCGGGCTGCCGAAGGCCCGGCCGGAGGACCTGCGCGGGGGCGACGCGAAGGAGAACGCGGCCCTGGTCCGCGCGCTGCTGGACGGGGAGAAGGGGCCACGGCGCGACATCGTGCTGCTCAACGCGGCGGCCGCGATCGTCGCCGGCGGCCGGGCGGCGGACTTTGCGGAGGGCCTCCAAGCCGCCGCGCGCTCGGTGGATAGCGGGTCGGCCCGGCAAAAGCTCGAGGCCCTGGCCCGGGCCTCGAACGCGGGCGCTTGAGCCGGATGCTCGCTCTCTTTGTGCTTCGCTTTTTCAGGCAAAGCGCTTATAAGAACCGCCCAATTCAACCTTCAACCGGCAGGCGATAATGAAGAAGCAAAAGAGGGAAGTCATCGGCGTCGTGGGGTTGGGCTACGTGGGGCTGCCGCTGGCCACGGCGTTCGCGACGAAGTTCAAGGTGATCGGGTTCGACATCAAGGAGGCCCGCGTCAAGGAGTTGCGGGCCGGTCGCGACTCGACGGGCGAGGCGGACCCGGCGCACCTGAAGAACCCGCGGCTGACCTTCACCTCGGACCCCGCCGCGCTGCGGCGCTGCACGTTCATCATCGTCGCCGTGCCGACGCCGATCGACGAATCGCGCGAGCCGGACCTGACCCCGCTGGAATCCTCCTCGACCGCGGTAGGGAAGATCCTGAAGAAGGGCATGATGGTGGTGTACGAAAGCACCGTGTATCCCGGCGTGACGGAGGAGTACTGCCTGCCGATCCTGGAGCGCGAATCGGGCTTGAAGCTGGGCCAGTTCGACCTGGGGTACTCGCCGGAGCGCGTGAACCCGGGCGACAAGCAGCACTCCGTGTCGGGCATCGTGAAGGTCGTCAGCGGGCACAACGCCCGAGCCCTGGACCGCTGCGCGGCGGCGTACGGCGCGGTGATCGCGGCGGGCATCCACAAGGCGCCCAACATCATGACCGCCGAGGCGGCCAAGGTGATCGAAAACGTCCAGCGCGACCTGAACATCGCGCTGATGAACGAACTCTCCAAGATCTTCGCGCGGATGGGGCTGAATACCAACGAGGTCCTGGCCGCCTCCGCGACGAAGTGGAATTTCCACCGCTATCATCCCGGCCTCGTCGGCGGGCACTGCATCGGCGTCGATCCTTACTACCTGACCCACCGCGCGCTACAGCTGGGCTACCACCCGGAGGTGATCCTGGCCGGCCGCCGGATCAACGACGGCATGGGCGACTACGTCGGCGAACTGACCATCCGCGAACTGGTCCACGCGGGCGTGCTGCCGCGGAAGGCGCGGATCTGGGTGCTGGGCATGACCTTCAAGGAGAACGTCCCCGATTTCCGCAACACGCGCGCCGTGGACGTCGTGGCCTACCTGAAGAAATACGGGGCGCAGGTGTACGCCTGGGAGCCCCTCGTGAGCGCGGGCCAGATCAAGAAGGAATTCGGGGTCGACACGCTCACCTTCGACCGGGCCCGGAACCTGGACGCGGTGGTGCTGATCAACGCCCATGACGCGTTCAAGTCCATCGCCCTGCCGGCCCTGCGGAAGAAGATGCGGACTCGCGTGATCGTGGACGTGAAGAACTTCTTCCCGCGCGAGCGGGCGCGGAAGCTGGGCTTCCACTACGTCAGCCTGTAGGCCCGCCGCCGGGACTTGTCCTACCAGGTACGGGTGAGAGGCGGTACGAACGGCGTCGCAGAGCTCCGCCCTCCAGTGGCAGGAATCATGGAGGGGCGAGCTCCTGCGAGCCCGAAATCTACCCGCATTCACCCGGATTTGGTATCATCCCGAGCGCAGCGAGGGATCTCTTGAACACAGGCCCCGGCGGGGAGGAAGTTCCTCGCCGCGCTCGGAATGACAGGGGCGGTGCCGGGGCTACTTCTTTTTCCCGTTGGCCTTTTGCGTCCCGTTACCCGTTTCGACCTGTTGCGCCTCGCGGGCGGTCAGGTGGCGGTGGATCAGCTGGCTCTCGGAGGGGATGCCCGAGCGTTCATAGATCGTGCCCGGGTTGGCCAGGGCGACCGTGACGAAGATGACAATCTCGTTTTGCACCTTCTGGGTCTTGGTGTGGGTGAAGAGGTACTTGCCGATCAGCGGGAGGTCGCCGAGCACCGGCACCTTGATGATCTTCTCCTCGTCGTCGGTCAGGGAGAGGCCGCCGATGGCGACCGTCCGGTTGTTCTCGACGTTGAATTCGGTGTCCACGCGGCTGATGGTCATCACCGGGAAGCGCTGGCCGGTCTGGGGGATCACCTCGTCTTCCGACCGCGGGGCGCGGGAGAGTTCGGGGATGATGCGCACGGTGATGTTGCTCTCCGTGTTGACGATGGGCGTCACGTCCACCAGGACGCCGACGGGCAGGTAGCCGTCGAGGCGGTAGAGGAACTGGACGATGCCCTCGGAATCCGATCGCAGCGGGACCGCCGACACGTTGGGCCGCTTGCTGCCGACAAGGATGGAGGCCGTCTCGCCGCTGGCGACGACGATCTTCGGATTCGAGATGATGCTGACGCCGCTGTTCTGCTTCAGGGCGCTCAACACCAGCGAGAAATCGCTGGCGGACAGCACCGCCGCGCGGACGTCGGTGAGGGTCCGGTTGTACTGGTCGACGGTGGACTGGTCGTAGGTCCGCGCCCGCGAGATGGCATCGATGGTGCCCCGGCCCGCGAGGCCCAGCGAGTCGTCCTTCTTGTCCAGGCCTTCCGGCACGCTCACGAAGCCGGCCTCGCCCGACCCGATCTCCGTGCCGGCGGGGCTGGACACGCCGTACTGGTCGTACAGTTGGCCCATCAGGTCCGACTGGGCCCGCCGTTCCGTTTCGGCGTACCCGGTGAAGGTGTCCTTGGTGCGGGTGCGCGAATCGTTCAGGGTCCAGGTCATGCCGCCGGCGCCGATGGTGTAACCCTGCAGGGCCTGCCAGTTGATGCCCAGGTCCTTGATCGCCTGGTCGTTGAGCTCGATGAACTTGGCCTCGATGAAGACCTGGGGCCGGGGCTTGTCGATCTTGCCGATGACCTCGCGGATCTTACCGAGCTGGTCGGCGGTTTCGCGCACCACCAGCGTGTTGACGCCCGAGGCGCCGGCCGCCGACGCGTTGCTGGCGATGAGCATTTTCTGGACGATGGGGAGGATGTTGCTGATGGTCTGGTAGCGCAGGGTGTAGGTCTCGATCGTCAGCGGCTCGAGGGCCAGGTCGGCCTTGGACAGCACCGTGTAGATGCCCGGGCTCTTTTCCACCAGGGCCAGGTTCACGCTGTCCAGGATGATGCGCAGGGCGGGCTCCCACTCCACGTCCTTGAGGCTCACGGTGACGTTGCCCTTGATATCCTTGCCGGAGACGATGTTCGCCCCGGAGATGCGGGTGAACATGCGGATGGCATCCTGGACCGGCACGTTGTCGAGGGTGATGGTGATCAACTCGCCCTTCGTCGATTCCACGCCCGGCGTCTCCCGCTCGGTCACCAGTTCCACCAGTTCGACGGCGGCCGTCGCGGCGGGTTCGGCCGCCGGCGCCTCGGGGACCGGCAGCGCCGCCTGCTCGGCGAGCGACTCGGGGGCCGCCGGGGTTTCGGGGGGCGGCGCTTCTTCCTGGGCCGCCGCCGGGCGCGCCGCCGCGGCCAGCAGGAACGTCATCATCCATTGCGCCAGTATTCGTTTCTTCATAGTGCGGTCCCTTCGTAAGTACTTCAAACTCGGCTCCCGTTCAAGCAGGGAGGTGGCGCCCCGCCTTGTTTCAATACGCCACCACCCGGTAGATCCTCAACGGCAAGCCGGTGTTGTTGGTGTCCGTGCAGCTCATCATGGAGTCCACGCCCGGCAGGCCGATCCCCGTATTAACGTTGGTCCAGTTCATGAGATCATCCGTGTACTGCGCGGTGTAGAACCAGCCCATCGCGCCCATCCAACTGATCGTCACGCCGCCCGGGCCGGGCAGGGTCTGCATGAAGACCGGGGGGATATTCGTGGACAGGCCGATCTCGACGCGCAGGATGCGGTCGTGGCCCGTGTCGGCGATGTACAGGTACCCGCGGTCGTCCCAGGCGACGCCTTCCGGATGGTCCACGATGTTGCCGGCGAGCACGGTCGACCAGGCCCCCGGATCGATGCGCCGCACGATGCGGTTGTTGTTCATGTCCGCGACGAACAAGTCGTTGGTGCGACCGAACGCCATGCGCTGGGCCCGGTTCAGGCCGCCCTCGGTGTTCGTGCTGCTGCCGATGCGGCCCAGGAATGTCCCGTTCGTCGTGAAGCCCTGGATCCGCGTGTACGCCGTCCCCGCGTCGTAGTCCGAGACCACGATGTAGTTGGAGGCCCCGACCGTCACGCCCTTGGCCAGCCGGACGAAGGCGTCCTCGACCCCGTTGGAGACGAGGACCGACCAGAGGTTGGCCGGCGTGCGCTTCTGGACCCGGTAGTTGCTCCGGTCCGTGACATACAGGTTGGTGAAGGTGTCCACGTCGAGGTCGTACGGCGCGTTGAACTGGCCGACGGCGCTGCCGGGCGACGTGCCGCCCCAGACCGTCCAGGCCCCGGCCGGGGTCCGGCGCTGGACGCGGTTGTTCCCCGTGTCCGCCACGTAGACGTTGGTCGCCGGGTCCACGGTGACGCCGAAGGGCTGGTTGAACTGCCCCGACCCCGTGCCGGCGGCGCCGATCGTGCTCACCGCGGCGGGCAGGTTGGTGATCCGGGTGTCGAGGACGACGATCCGATCCTGCCCGCTGTCGGCGATATAGAGCCGCCGGAGCGCGTCGAAGGCCAGGCCGCGCGGGCGGGTCAGCGACAGCGTCAGGCTCGCGTTCGTCTCGCCGGCCGGCCCGTAGATCTGCATGGGCCAGTAGTAGGCCTGGATGACCGTCGTGAAGCCGCTGGTCACGGCGGTCGGGACGTCGGGCGGGTCGGCCCAGTAGGGGATTTCGATGAATTCCACCGTGTAATCGCCCGGCGCGAACTCGATGGCCATGTCCGCGTTGGTCCACGGCCCGCCCGTCACGCGCCACAGGGCGCCCGTCGCGACGGCATGGGTCGGGATGAACTCGACGTAGATGCCCGTGACCTGGGTGTACCGGCCCGTGAGAGTCAGGAGGTTCGTGGTGATCTGCACGACCTGGTTGCCCGGCGCGTACCAGAGAGGCGGACTGTTCGTGGAAAAGCTGATCGTGTGCTCTCCGACGGGGATGTTGGGCTCGATGTACCCGCTGGGATTCCAGGCCCCGGAATCCACCCGCCAGGCGCCCCAGTTGGTGGCCGCGATCTCCGGCTCGATCCAGACGCGCACCGACCCGACCGCCGGCACGTACTGGCCCAGCAGCAATGTCGTCTCCCCGGGCAGAATAGTGACCTGGATGGGGCTCGGGGGAACCCAGCCCGGGATGTCCAGGAACTGCACCGTGTACTCGCCCGGCGTCAGGTTATCCACCGTTTCATTCTCGTCGTGCCAGACCCCGCTGCCGATCCTCCATTGGGCATTGGTCGTCGGCCATATCGCGCCGTGGTTGGCCTCGTCGGCGAAGCTGAATTCCACGCGGAGGGCGCCGTTCTGGATATACGTGGCGGTGACGGAGGTCAGGATGCCGTTCGAAAGGGCCACGGTTCGATTGGATGGAGCGGTCCATCCGTCGATGGACTTGAACAGGATGGTGCTGATCCCCTCCGTAAGGTCCTCGTACAGGGTGATCCCGCTGTCCCGCCAGGAACCGAGGCCTTGGATGGCCCACTGGGCGCCGTCGTCCACGGCCGCCGGCGGAAGGAGGGTGACGCGGAGGGACGGGGGAATGATCAGGGCGCCGTCGCCGTCGGCCGTGTAATCTGTCCCGCCGCGCAGGGTCGCGGCGTGCGTCCACTTGTCCCACCAATCGCCGGAGTACCCGCGCACGTAATCCTGGACCTGGCCCCAGGCCCAGGGCATCACGTTGACGGTCCCGTTGGTGCCGTTGTTGGCGCTGGTTCCGACCAGGGGGTTGGTCCGGTAGCTCGTGCTGTCATCCGCTCGATAGTAGGCGACGAGGTTCCCCTCGCTGCCCTGCAGGGCTTTGTTGTACGCGGACGCGACCTCCGCCGCCGTCCGGGCGACGTTCCAAATGCGGACATCGTCCACGGCGCCATGCAGGCCCTGCCCGATGCGCTGCCGCACCGGGCCGCCGGCGTAGATGGCCGGGGATTGGAGCGCCTGGGGCGCGGTGCTGGTGTAGGCGCCGTTGATGTACAGTTTAAGTTCGCGCAGGTACCCGTCGTAGGTGCCCGCCACGTGCGTCCAGTTGGTGCCGCCGGCCAGCGCCACGCTGCCCGTCGCCTGCACCGTGAAGCCGTCCACGGACACGTACCGCACGTAGGGCACGTTGGCCGGCGCGGTGACGCCGTCGCCGAGCCCCAGCTCGTAGTTGACGCCGTTGGTCGGGCCGACGAGCCGCTGAACCAGTATGCCGCCGTCCGCCTCGGCGGGGTCCGGCCGCACCCAGCTTTCGAGCGTCCAGCTGTCCAGGGCGAAACGCCGCTGCATGGGCATCTCCACGTAATCAGAGCCGTTGGTCGAGAACGACAGGGCCCGTGAGATCGCCGGGCTCTGCGCGCTGGCCGGGTCCTCGCCGACCGCCACCTCCGCGCCGTCCACGCGCGCGTCGTCATCCGTGTCCGCCAGCAGCGGGTGCGTGCCCCGCTCCTGCTCGTCGCGGTTGACCAGCCCGTCGCCGTCGAAATCCTCCAGGCCGTCCGGGATGCCGTTGTTGTTCGAGTCGTCGTCGCGCGGGTTCGAGCCGCACAGGTACTCGTACCAGGCGTTGAAGTCGTCCGTGTCGGCGTCGAAGGGCAGGCCGTAGTCCGGGTTGCCCGGCAGGAACCGGTTCTCCTGGTCGGGCCGGGTCGGGGTCGCGTCGTGGCCGTACATGATCTGCCAGAACGTGGACCAGGTCTGGGCGAACCAGACGGCGCGCGGGTCGTTCCGGCTCGTGTCGCCGCGAACGATGTGCTCGATGCCGTCCACCGTGAGCCGGGCATCGAACTTGCCCAGCGCCCGTTCGTACTGCACCGGCGGATCCGTGACCGCGACGGGCTGGGTCCGGGCTTCATCGAGCCAGGTGTCGAAGCTGCTGACGCACCGGACGAAGATCATGTTGCGCCCGATCTTCAGCCGGCTTGCGACGTCCAGGCTCTGCTCCGTGTTCGCCGTGTCGTTGGTCGTCGTCAGGAGCTCCCCGTTGACGTAGACGAGGGTGGATTCCATGCCGGGCGTGAAGACCTCCAGCGTGGCGCTTTTCGGCGTGCTGTAGAGGTACACGTACTTCGTGAACGCGGAGTGGCGCCCGTCGTGTCCTAACCCCTGGTCCTTCGGTTCGTGGAAGAGGTTGTCCGATTCCTGGGCCCAGCCCACCGTGTTGCCGATCGAGGTGTACGCCCGGAACGTCCGGAAATACGAAATGCGCGCCCAGTTGCCCGGCACCTCGATGTACTCGAACTGCGGCCCGTACTCGAACTCGGGATACTGGTCCAGGTTGTGCATCGTGACCCACCACTCGGGCAGCAGGTCGCCGTCCTCGTCGTCCCGGCCCAGCAACGCCACCGACGGGTTGGTGACGACCATCGTCTCCGTTTCCGGCAGGAAATACTCTTCCCGGTTCAGGAAGGCGAAGTCCACGGTGTTCGAGCCGCCGTCGTCGAAGCGGTAGTACATCCGCAGGGATTGCCCGTAGGTCGGCAGGCGGACGTAGCCGCCGGGCGAGGGATAGAAGCGGTTGTTCCAGTAATCCACTTCCTCCCAGCTCCGGTCGTAGTTCCAGAACCGCACGTCGTCGAGGTGGCCCTCCGTGAACGCCCGCGCCAGCACGCCGGTCCCGGCCGCGAAGTCCGGCGCCACGAGCGTCTCCTGGGCGATGAGCAGCACGCCGTTGATGTAGATCTTCAGGCTGTTGTCCTGCGGGCCCCAGACCCATGCCACGTGCGACCACTCGTTCGTCGGCAGCCGCTGGATCGAGCCCTCCGGGCCGATCCCGCCCGCCGAGGCGATCACGCTGGCCCCGGAGAGGATCTCCGCCTTTGGCCGGAAGTCCTCCAGGCCGACCCAGAAGCTCTGCCCGGCCCCCGCGCCCTCCAGGCTGAAGATCCGCCCGCCGCCGTCGCCCTGCGGCCGCACCCAGCTTTCCACCGTCCACCCGTTCGTCCGGACGTAGAAGCGCGAGGGGTCGGGCAGCGTGATCCCGCCGGCCGGCACCGCCCCGAGGTCCAGGCTCCGCTCGCGGTACAGCCGGCTGCTCATCGGGTGCAGCGCGCTGGTGATGTCGTCGCGGACCTCGGTCCGGTCGTCCACCCCGTCGTCGTCCGTGTCGCGCCGCAGCGGGTCCGTGCCGTAAATGATGATTTCCTCGTAGTTGCTCAACCCCTCGCCATCGGAATCCCACTCGCCGTCGTTCAGGGTGAGCCCGGGGTCGAGCGAGTAGGCGTCGTACGGGTCGGAGCCCAGGACCAGTTCCCAAGCCGTCGGGATCCCGTCGCCGTCGGGATCGTCGTCGTTCGTCGCGGCCGAAATCGTGACGGCCAGGTTGGTCTGGTAGCCGCCGGATCGCGCGGACAGGGTGCCGCTCCCCTGGGACAGCCCGAGGAGGGCGAACGTGGTGGAGGCATAGCCCGCCGGGATGGTGACGTTCGTGACCGACAATTCGAACAGCGTCGGCGCGTTGTTGACGAGGTTCACCGTCAGCTCGCCGCCGGCCTCGACCGCCGGCCGCCGGACCGTGATGACCCGCAACTCGCCGTCGGGCACGACGGCGGGGTCGGGATCGAAGGCCAGGATCGGGTTGCCGACGTTAACCTGCCGGGCGCTGTCCGGGCCGGGCTCGACGCCCACCGCCGTGGCGCGGACGAAGGAGGAGCCCGGCTTCAGTCCCTTCGCGGAGAACACGGCGCTCTGGGCGCCCTGGGGAATGACGACGTTCGTCGGGACGCCGACGACGGCCGGGTCGTCGCTGGTCAGCGTCACCGTCAGCGCGGAGACATTGGTGACCGAGCCCCGCGTGACGGTCATGGCCAGGGCGTCGCCCGCGGCCACGGCCGGCGACGCGGGCGAGAGGATCAGCCCCGCGTTGGTGCTGACGAGGCAGGCCACGTTCGTCGCGTAGCTGCCGACGCGCGCGGTGATGGTCACGTTGGTCGAGCCGGCCTCCAGCGCCATGGCCAGGCCGGAGACATAGATGGTCCGCGAGAGCTCGAACACCCCGAACCGCAGGTTGAGGCTGGCGTTGGTCTGCAGCCCGAACGCGTTGGTGCCCAGCCCGAGCACCGCGGGCCGGGCGCTCTGGACCTGGAAGTCCAGCGTCGCGTGGGCGTCGATCGTCCGCCGGATGACCAGCGGCACGGTGTCGCCGACCCGCAGCGCCGGGGCGGCGGGATTATAGGAGAACGTCGGGTGGACCACGGTGATGTCCGCGTAGTCCGACCACACGATGCCGTACTGCACGCCGACGAAGTGCACGCGGATGGGGGAGAACAGCCCGTCCACCTGCTTCAACCCCGCGGCGATAATCCCCTCGGCCCCGTCCAGCCAGGAGCGGTAATAGAAGTTGGAGGTGGCCGGGTCGTAGAGCGTGATCTGGGTGATCGGGTCGGAGGGCACCGCCAGGCGGTCCGGATCCTCGGAGAACAGGTAGATCTTGGTCGGCGGATCGTTCGTGTCCTCGTTCAGGTTGGTGACCAGGAACGGGAACGTGTCCCCGGCGGTCACGTTGCCGCTGGTCGGGAACAGGATCTGCCCCTGCGCGGCGCCGGCGAGGAAGAGCATCCCCACTAGGCCCGCGCGCAGCATGCGTCGCGCTTTCATGGCGTTCTCCTTACGGCTGCTGAATCACCACGGTCACGGTGTCGTCGTTGGCGTCGGTCACGCGCACGGAGTTATCGCCGGGGCGGTTGCGCGTGTAGGTCACGCTGGCCCCGCCGTCGGTGTCCAGGCTGCCCAGCGCGGCGTCCTGCAAATACCACCGGTATGGCGGCAGGCCGCCGGTCGCGGTGAGCGTCGCGCGGTCGCCGTTGTTGTTGAGGACCGAGGGGCTGGCGGACGCCGCCAGCGGGCCGCCGGTCGCGGACGGCTGCTGGATGACCACGGCCCCCGTGCTGCCCTGGCTGTCCGTCACGCGCACGGAGTTGTCGCCGGCCGACGAGCGCGTGTAGACCACGCTCTCCCCGCTCGTCCGGTCCAGGTAGCCCAGCGCGCCGCTCTGCACGCTCCAGCGGTAGGGCGCCACGCCGCCGGTGACGTTGACCACGGCGCGGCCGCCGTCCAGGAGCAGCGTGTCGGGATCGGCGCTGACCGTCAGCGTGTCCGGCTCCAGGCCGCCGTTGATCGCGGCGACGCCCGACCGGCCCGAGGCGTCGAAGACCAGCACGTTGTTGGGCTCAACCGCGCTCGCGGTGTAGATCGCCTCGTTCTCCCGCGGGGAGCCGATGGAC
The DNA here is from genome assembly GCA_018001225.1 of Kiritimatiellia bacterium. Classification (NCBI taxonomy): domain Bacteria; kingdom Pseudomonadati; phylum Kiritimatiellota; class Kiritimatiellia; species Kiritimatiellia bacterium. The sequence continues at coordinate 70,973 of JAGNIJ010000005.1, forward strand.
CCCACCGCCGGCAGCGCGACGGTCCAATCGAAGGGCGGGGTGCCGCCGTCCACCTGGAACCGCACCGTCTGGCCGATGAACGTCACCTCGGCCTCCGCCGGCGTGATCCGCAGGTAGCGGTCGGCCTCGGGCCGCGCCAGCGAGGTGTACGGGTTGTCTTCGAAGTAGTCGCCGACCCGGCTGCTGTCGACGTGGTCGTCGGTCTCGCAGCCCGGCCCCGCCACGATCGCGAGGGCCGCCATCGCGAAAAGGAAATACCGCCGCCACGTCGTGTGCTTCGTCTTCATGGGCTCACCTCTGTTGAATCCCGCTCCATCCGCCGCCGTTTGCAAATATCCGCGTCATCCGCGGTCCTCCGCCCCGGGTTTCGCCGGCGTTTCTTCTGCCTCCGGCAGCTCGATCCCCAGCGCCCGGCCCCACATCGGCCACTCGACCTGCAGCATCGCCTGGTGCCGGGTCACGTCCTGGTCCTGCCCCTGGACGTTGACGCCGGTGATGCACAGGTAGGGGTTGCTCGCCTCAAAGGCTTCCGCCAGCGCCAGCAGTTTCGCGTAGCTGCATTCCAGGCTGATCTGCACGGCGTAGGGGCGGACGAACCGCCCGGCCTTGACCAGCCCGTCCCACGCGCTGTCCGGCATCCGCACGGGGGTCACGCCGCGCACCTCCACCCCGACGCTGCGCGCGGCGGCATAGATCTTTTCCGTCACCCAGGAGAGCGGGCTGTCGGGAGGCACGATGTGCTGCTCCATGGCGCGCCGGATCCCGGCGATGGCCTCGTCGTATTCCTTCCGGAGCTTCGACTCCCCCTGCATGGCCAGCTTGGCCTTCTGGATGTTCTCGTTCAACTGCTCCAGTTCGCCCGTGCTCCGGCTCCGGGTCCGCAGGGCCGGGCCGAGCACCCAGACGTAGAGCGCGATCAGGCCGCCGACGATCCAGATGCCGATCAGCAGCAACAACTGCATCTGTTCTTTCTTCAGCGTGGCCATGGCTACGGCATCTCCCGGCGGGGGGTGGCCGCCTCGATGGCGAAGGCCTGGCCCGCCGGCCCCTTCCCGGCCTCCTCGCTTTCCAGCTTCTGCAGGCGCACGGACTCCAGCAGGCCGCGGAACGCCGCGGCCCGCCGGAGGGCGGCGTCGAATTGCAGCACGCTGTCCTCGGCCTTGTCTCCCACCGCGCGCCCCTCGACCAGGAGGAAGAAGCGCCGGGCGGGCGTCCCGGCCGGCGCGGGGGCGGCCCCGCCCGCCGGCTTGCCCTCGCCGGCCTTCGGCGCCTTGGTCTTGGGGACGCGGATGTCCATCTCGCCCCGGATGTTGAGCCGGCGGAACTGCAGCGTGGGCGCGGCGATGAGCCGGAGTTCCTCCAGCGGGCCGGTCCAGGCGATCCGCGAGGCCTGCCATCCGCCCAACTCCTGGTCCAGCTTCCGCTTCGTGGCCAGGTCCTGCTTCATGTCCAGGGTCTTGCGGTACAACGGCTCGCGCACCCTCCAGAGCTCCTGCGCCGCGAAGAGCATCTGCCGCTCGTTCCGGTGCCGGAGCAGCGCCAGGACCCCGAAGAGGCCCGAGAAGACGAGCACCGTGACGATCGAGACGCGGATGGTGAACGCCGTGCTCACCAGCCCCTGCCGCCGGTACTCCGTGGTTTGGAGAAGATTGATGCGCGCCGTCATGGCGATTCCCAGGCCCCCAGACAGGCCCCGGCCGCCGCGGCGAACCGGGTCTGCTGCCCCTCGAGCGCCGCGGGGAACGCCTCCGGGGCCACCGTCAGCCCGTCGAACGGGTTCCACCGCTCCACGTCCACCCCGGCGGCCGCCTTCAGGTCGTTCACCCAGAACCGGGAGAGGCTCATGCCGCCGGACACGTAGAGTTTTTCCAGGCGGCACTCCTCGCGCCGCTCGATGAACTCCTTGGAGAGCGAAAGCTGGCGCAGGAAGGGGTCCACCACCTCGTGCAGCGTCTGGGAGATGTCGAACGAACCGTCCGCGAGGATGCCCTTCGCCGTCTCCGCGTCCACCCCGAGCCGCTGCTGTACCCGCTCCCGCACCGTCTGCATGCCCAGGTCGAACTTCCGGACCAGGACGGGAAGGTTCTTGTGCAGCAGGGCCATCACGGTCAGCCGGTCCCCGGATTCGACCACGCCGACCGTGCCCTGCTCGTGGGCGCGGCCGGGGCCGCGCAGGAAGGCCGTGATCGCCGCGAGCCCCGACACCTCGAGGGAGACCGGGGCGGGCGGGCCGACGGCAAAGAGGTCCAACAGGGCCCGGGCCTCCTCCTCCGGCAGGGTCACCGCCAGCAGCCGGGTCTCGTTGCGCAGCTTCGGCGGCGTGATGATCGCGTAGCCCAGCCGCTGGCCCTCCGCGGCGCCCGCGTGCTCGCGCACCTGGAGGTCCCGGGCGGCCCCCGTTTCGAAACGGCCCGGGATGCCGAGGATGCGCACCGACGAGCGGGCGCCCGATACGGCCAGCGCCGTGTAGTGCGTCAGCAGGCCGCGGGGCAGGGGAGGGCGCTCCGGGCCGGCCCCGGCGGGCGCCAGCGGCGGCAGGAGGTCCGCCTTCAGGACCGTCACGCCCTCCTTGTTCCGCCGCATCCGGACGGCCTTGATCCCCGAGGTCCCGAAATCCAGACCCACGAGGTCGGACGGGCTCTTGCGCGGCCGGTCGGCATCCGCTCGCTTGAACGAAAACATGAAAATCCCATCTCCCCCCAAGGGGGGTATTCGTTCAGAGTTTACACCGCCCCGCCGCCGGGGACAAGCCGCGTGCCCGCAGGACGGGGCCTATTTCTGCCAGGCCGTGATCACGACGCGATCGGCTTCCTCCGCCTGCTGGCCGCCGCCGGCCCCGGGCCCGCAGTAAACGTAGGAGAACCGGGCCCCGGATCCGTTGAAGCGGAGATTCCCGCCGCAGAGGATCGTGCCCCGGCAGGTCCCGGCCCCGTTGAACGTGATGTCGCCGCCGGAGTACATCAGGCCGTTGAACGTGTGCGATCCGCTCACGGTGATGCTGCTGTCGCGGCTGACGATCGTCGGATAGTCCAGGTACTGCGTCGCGTGCAGTTGCCCCTTGAAGTCGATCGACCCGGTCGCGATGATGCAGCCCGTCCACGTCAGCTTCCGGTTGCTCTTGACCGTCAGGTTCCCGTTCACCCACTTCACGCCGCCCGGGATGGTCCAGATCGTGTCGGAGCTGATGGTCTGCGAGCCCACGACCTGCCCGTTGGCGAGGGCGATGTTGTAGAACGCGGTCAGGTCCAACTCCGGGATCGGCACCAGCGGCGAGGCGGTCTCGATGGCCGAGCCCGGCGAGAAGCTGCCGTCGATCGCCGGGGACCGGATCTCGCCGTACAGGGTGCAGGGGCCGCTGAATCGGACGTCCACGCTGGCCGAGGCGTACACCTCGCCGGTGGGGGTGCCCCAGTCGCTGGTCCCGTTGACGTCGATGTTATTGTTCGCGTGCAGGTACCCGACGAACTCGCTCGTCCCGTTCATCCGCATCTCCCCGTTGACCAGCCACGTGTAGGCGTACGGGTCGGTCGGTTGGGGCTCGCTTCCTGCCGTGCCCCGGCCGAAGTTCTTCACGTCCGCCTTGACCGTGATGGTGGCGTCGCCGCACGTGCCCACCGACACCAGGCTGGCCTGGTCGTCTCCCACCGTCGTGACCGTCACGTCGTACCCCCCGTCCTCGAAATCGGTCGCGGGGAACAACCCCGCGTTCGAGGCCAGGGAGAAGTTGGTCTTGATGGTGTTGTACGCCTCGTTGATGCCCGCCTCGGCGTAGGCCTGGGCCTTCATGTAGTCCCGGATCCGGCCCGCCGCGTGGCTCTGCTGCGTGGCGAACGCGACCAGCGCCGCGCTGGCCAGGCACACCAACAACAGCACGATCATCATCGTCACCAGGGCCGCGCCCTGCTTTCCCGCTTCCGTCCTGTACGTCGCCTTCATGTTACACCTCCTACTTTCCTGTGTTTCGCGGTTCCACTTCGATCGCGGACGCCGAGGTCAACCGGTTGCTGCCGCCGCCGCCGATGGACATCAGGTCCCTGAAAATCGTCAGGTTGACCGTCACGCCCTTGGTCAGCACCTGGCCGTCGATCTTCAACTCCCATATCCCGTAGTCCGGGCCGACGGTCATCGCGCCGCCGATGTCCGCCAGCCGGTTCTCGCCCGTCCACTTGATCGTCACGTCCTTCAGGCTGGGCACGTACCAGCCGCCGTAGCCGGGGGTCATCACGGCCTGGAACTGCACGTAGCGCTTGTTCCCGGGATTGATGGCGCCGCCCGAGGTCATCGCGGTCAGGTTGCTGAACGCCGCCGCGTCCGAGAGGTCGGGCTGGTGGCCGGTGCGGATCTTCAGCCCCAGCGACGTGCCCGAGGGCTTGACGGAGTTCCAGGTCATGGTCTGGTATACCGGGGCCGCCAGCTTCGTGTCCGCGATCTGCGACGTGAACGTGCCGTTGCTCGGGGCCAGCACGTAGATGCGCTCCAGCGAGTACAGCTTTTCGTGCGTCTCGAACCCCGGGTACCCGGCCCACGAGACCTGGGTGAGCACGTCGGACGGAAGGTTGGTCCCGCCCCGCAGGACGTAGCTGCCCGGCGGCGCCGGGTTGGTCTCGGTGGCCGGGTGCAACTCCGTCCAGGCGCGGGCGTCCGTGTAGCCGGACTCCGCATCGATGACCTGGAAGCTGACGAGGTAGCTCCGGTCGTTCCGGATCTCCAGCGACTGGCCGGAGCCCAGGAAGCCGATGGCGTACGAGCCCTCCGGGATGTTCACCTGCTCATTGCCGCTGAAGAACAGCTGCCGGCTGGTCTCCGGCAGGATGTCCGGCGTGTAGGAGAAGGGATCGGCGGCCTCCGCGATGTACGCCTTCGTGATGTGCAGGCGGGTCTGCGCGGCGGCATAGAACAGGGCGAAGTTGAAGGGGCCGCTGTTCTGGATCGCGCCGCCGTCCGGCTGGCTGCCGCCCCGGACCAGCACCCGCACCGCGCAGCCCTTGAGGAACTGGTTCGTCGTCGACCCGCTCTCGAGATCCAGCGTCTGGTCCTGGGCCAGCCACGTGGTGTTGGGCGGTTGCAGCCGCGCCACGAAGTCCTTCGGACTGTACGAGTCGTCGAACACGACGATCGTGTTGTCGCAGAGCGAGCCCGTGCCCCGGAAATTCGTCTCCTCCCACCGGTCGTTCTCCATCGCGAGCGTGAGGGAACTCCCCGCGGCCGACGCCGGGAACAGGAGTTGGTAATTGCCGCTCCACCCCCCCGCCGAGCGATAGTCCGCGGAAGCCGTCGCGCCGGATTGCGCGGAAACCGTCTGGGCCTCGGCCTCGCGCTCCAGCCCGCTGGGCGAGACGATCAGGGAGTCCAGCCCGATCTTGTGCCCGCCGCTCGACGGGTTCTTGCCGATGACCGAGAACTGGAACGAGTGCGCCCCGGGCGACAGCAGGAAGGAGCCGAGGTTCACGCCGACCATGCGGTTCAGCGTCGGGTGGTAGGCGTCGAACACCGCCCCCTTGCCGAGGATCTGCCACGTAAACAGGTTCTCGAACAGGACGGTCGTCGACGCGTGCCCGCCGTTATGAGTCCCGGAGCCGTTGCCCGCGCTGACCACGGCGTCCAGTTGCTCCTGCCGCTGGGCCGGCGTCAGCTCGTTGTTCCGCGGGTCGAACACCGTCCGCCGCAACTGGTGCGGCGTGCTCTGCCACACGTGGTAAACCACGGTCTGGTCCCAGATGACGCGGTCGTCCTCGTCCAGTTCGACCAGCCCGTCCCCGTTGTCGTCCCGGGCCATCGGGAAGCTGATGGCCTGGTAGGGCCCCACGCCCGCCGGGTGGAAGTAGATCTCGTCCATCGTCGAGAGGCGCAGTTCCGCTTTCAACCGTTCAAGGGACTTGCGCACGTCCATGTCCAACTCGTGCTGGATCGAGTTCATCCGCTCCCCCCGCACCACGTAGAGCCAGCCCGCGATGACGCCCGCCATGGTCAGCGCCAGGATCAGCACGGCGACCAGAATCTCCGTGAGCGAAAAACCGCCTCTGGATTCCCGGGGGCTCATTCGATCTCCGGTGTCAGGTACTCCGTGAACAGGGAGGACATCGACTCCTTCTCGTCGCCGAACTCGCCCGTCCGCCGGTTGCGGATATGCACCGTCACCGTGATCTCCGTCATGCCCGGCGAGTGATCGTCGTTCACGGCCGTGGTGCGCCGGAACCGACCCCGGTTGTCCGGCCCGCCGTTCTCGTTCATCACCAGGTTGTCCTCCGCCAGCAGGTACAGGTCCGCGTACCGGTAGTTGCGCGCCCGCTCAAGGTGGTTCTTCGCCAGGTTCACCGCCACGTAGTGGTCCCGCCCCGCCCGGCTCACCCGCGCCGCATGCACAATCAGCATGTACGACCCGCCCAGGGCCAGCAGCACCAGCACGACCGCGATCATCACCTCGACCAGCGTGAACCCCGCGCTTTTTGTCCGCCCACCCGTTGTGCCCTGTGCGATCATCGCCACCCTTTCACTTCCATCCGATACCCGACACACCGCCATCTCACTTACAGCAGAATTCATACCTTTCACCGGCAGGGCTCAATATTCGGCCGGAAAAGAGAAGCTCTCTGTCCCCTTCGCGAAAACACACGAAAAATCCGCACTTTTCAGTCATAGGTTTTGTTTATTTCTCAAAAATGAGACGGCTGGCTGGCGGGTTTGCTCTCTGTCCCTTTTTCTTCTCTTTTTCTTCTTTGCCGGGGTTTACTCTCTGTCCCCTTTCCGCTCTGTCCCCTTTCCGTCCCTTTCCGTCTTGCTGCCGGCGCGTGTTCGCGGGCATGCCTTGTGCTGTGTAGTAATTTACTCTATGAATTTTCTGTCCGAGAAGGCATGCTGCCGGCCGTGAAAGCGATCGCCACACTTGCGGTGCTGGTGGGGCTGGCCGGGGTGGCTTCGGCGCAATCCGAATCCCCGGCCCCGGCTTTCGTCGAGTTCGTGGAATCGGAGATCGTGCCGATGATGGTGGACACGGGCGCCGCGCCGGCGGTGTCCTCGCCGTGGCCCGAGACCCCGCCTTCCGATGACCTCCCGGATCCGTCCCCGGACGACCCGGTGGCGCCCGCCGAATTGTCCGCGGACATGGTCCCGCCCGAAGCGCCGCCCGCCGTGCGCGATCCGTTCTGGCCGGTCGGCTACGAGCCCCCGCCTCCGCCGCGGCCGGAGGAGGCCGTCTCCCCGACCGGCGCCGTGCCCGTCTCCGCCACGCTCCAGTGGCAGGAGGCGCTCAAGACGGTGGCGGTGCAGGGGATCATGAGGACCGGCCCGTCCTCGCACGTGGCCATGGTCAACGGCCAGGTGGTCGGCGCCGGCGACACGGTTTCCGTCGTGTACGGCGGCCGGGAGTACCGCTGGCGCGTGGTCTCCGTCGGCGAGGAAGGCGTCTCCTTCGCGCGCGTCGAACCCGAGCCCCCCGCGCCGGACTGAACGCCGGTTGCGGCACCGCGAATGGGGTCAAAGCAGTTTCGCCGTGTACAGGTGGCCCGGGCGCTCCGCGCACGGACAGCCGTCGCGCCCTGGCCTCGCGTTCCCTCCCCGCTACGCCTTCCTTCGCGGTTATCATCCTCTTTCAGTTTCAGGGCAACGCGATCCGGTGCGCCTCGCGGACGAAGAACGCCTTGCACTCCTTCCAGTTGAACGGTTCCAGCATGCGCGGTGGAGGCTCCCGCTCGGCGTCCGCGAAATACGTCAGGCTTTTCAGGATGTGATAGGTGTTGATGCGGCTCTCTCCGTATTTCCGTGGAAGCAACTTGAAATACTCGGCCAGGTCCGGCGGTCCGCGCAGGATGGTATAGAGGTCAACGAAATCCTTTCGGCTGCCGCGCCCGGAAATGGCGGCCAGTTTCATCAGCGCGATGTCCCGCGGGTCGGCCAGCTTGAAAAAGCGATAGGGCTGGGCCTTGAAGAGAAAGGGGTCCCGGACACAGAAGAACGAGAGCTTGGTCTTCCTCGTCAGGATCGTGAGCGTGTCATCCGCTTCCTGGAGCGTTTCGTATCGGCCGTGTTTTGAAAGCGCCCGGTGCAGCCGTCGCGCATCCATCCTGTCGGTCCGGAAAAAATCGAAGTCGTCGGACCGGCGGTGGCCCTTTTGAATCGCCAGGCCCGTGCCGCCGGCCAGGATCCAGCCCCGCCATTCCGGCGCCGGGTCCTGTTCCAGCGAGGTCAATACGGCCAGGCTGTGGGCCGGGAGAACTTTTTCGTGCATGAGGGGCCCTCCTTCTTCAATAGACTCGACCAGAACGAAGCTGTCCGCGGGGTCAGGCGCGTGGCCCGGGCCGCGATGTCCAGGAAGCGCCGGCGGCCGTACAGGAGCAACAGCGCCCGCACGTCCTCCAGTTGCCCGTATTCCAGCACGCGCTCCGTCAGCCAGGCCGGATGCCGGTCCAGGTCGTCTTCCGAAAGCCGGTGATCCCAGAACAACCGCTGCAAGCGCCGCACGAGCGCCCGCTGGGATCGGGCCCCGGCGCGCGCGGGCGCGGTGGGCGCCAGCTCGATGCGCAGTTCGCATCCCAGCGCACCGGCCAGCTTCCGGAGCGTCGCGATCTCGAAGCGCTCCCACCCGTTCTCGTAGCGGGAAAGGGCCGGCGCCGACGTGTCCGCGCGCCGGGCCAGTTCCCCCAGCGACCAGCCCAGTGCCCGGCGGCGCGCCCTGATCTGCCCGGAGACCGCTTTCACATTATTATCATATATGATAATAACAAGGGGTCAAGATCAAATCACTACGCCCCCTCTGCATCGTCTCTGCGCTCCTTGGCGCCCTTCGCGCCTTGGCGTTAAAAAAACTCCATCTTCCCTCCGCGTGAATCGGCGTGATCCGCGGGCTTCCTCCGCTTCAAGACCGCACGATCCCGCCGTTTCAGAGCCGGAGAGACTCCGCGCGCTCCCACTCTTTTTCAAGGCCGCGCTCCCGGATGTGCTCTTTCAAATCCGGTCGGCGGATGAGGTCCCCGGAAAGGTCCAACCTGCCCCGGAGGTCGCGGATGTGCTTCTCCGAACCGCCCGACTGACAAGACGCCAACTTCCGGATAATGACGTACTCGGGCCCCCGAGGGGACAGAGAAAGGAAAGGTGCTAGGCCTCGTCAGGCCTGAGGCGGGATTTCCATGAATCTGGATGCTTGTGCAGGTTCTGAACCGCCACGATCAGAATGAGGTCTTGGCGAACTGGATAGAGCAGTGCGTACGGGAAGCGGTTCAAGCGGCACCGCCGTGTTCGTCGGGATAACGTTGTCCACGCAGCGGGATACTGGAGAATGCGACGGAGGCCGCGTTTGACCTCCGCCGCGAACTCCAATCCCAAGCCCTCGCTCTGGAGGTTGTAGTACGCGATAGCCTCGGCGAATTCGCTATCGGCGGTTTGGAGGAAGTCCACCTTCACGAGGAGTACTTCTTCTCAATCTTTTCGAACACCTCGGATGCAGGAATCGCTGCGATGTTGCCGCGCTCGTAGGCGTCAATCCGGTCCTCCGCCTCTCGCGCCCATGCTGCGTCAATAGCTTCGCGGGAGGGGAAGTCGAAACTGGAGAGAATCCCTTCAACGAGTTCGGCTCGTTCAATGGGAGGAAGCCCGACGGCCTTCTCAAGAACCTGCTGCGCCTGTGTCGTCATGGATCACCTCATAGACGCAATACTATCGCAGATAGCCTCGAATCGCAAGACGGCGCCCGCGAACACCGAACAGGGCCTTCGCCCTCACAGGCTCGGCGCCACATCATGTTCTGTGCGCGTCAGTCTCTCTGCGCTCCTTTGCGCCCTTCGCGCCTTGGCGTTAAAAAACTCCATCTTCCCTCCGCGTGCATCAGCGTGATCCGCGGGCTTGGGGGGGGCCGGCGCAGGACTCCGCGCCCGGCGCTCACACGGGATCGTTCAGTTCCCGCAGCGCGTCGAAGACCAGCCGTTCCCACGCGGCCGTCCGCCGGCGGAACCGGTCCACGAGCTCGATGCCGATCTCGAACCGGTCCGCCTTCCGGTCGCAGCGGATCGTCCGGCCCGCCAGCTTGAAGACCCGGCCGCGCTCCGGCAGGGCGATGTCCACGTACACGGTGGCGCCGACGGAAAGCGTCTGCCCGCAGGCGAAGTTCAGGCCCGCGGCGGAGACGTCGCGAAGCATGCCGCGCAGCCGGGTCCCCGCCGGCGTGCCGCCGTCCGGGCCGCGCACGACCAGCACCTCCGCCGGCCGCTCGAACTTCAGGCGGCGATGCCGGCGCTGTTCCCGGATCGGACTGGACCCCGGCACGGTCATATTTTCTTCCCCTTAATAAGGAAAGATACCCGGGCTCCAGGTACCCCTTTCAGGCCTTAACGCTTAAGCCGCTCGCGCGTAGTGTTGCAACATATTGATAGTAAATTAATTGCGCGCTGTGTATTTCCGTGAAAAAAAATCCAAAAAACAGCTTTACAGATCACCCTGCCAACCTCTATTTTAGCGCTATGTGAAGGAAGAGGTTTTTCCTTCGTGTCGGTAAACAAAAAGTGGAGGAATGATCGGATGAAGAAACTATTGATTGGAGCGTTGGTGTTGGGCTTGGCATCGGCGACGCTGGCGGATGTGATCTTGGGCTATGATTTTGCTGGCACCACCACCGATCCGGAGCTGGCCAATACCGTGGCCGCGAACGTGACCGAGAATTCGGGCTTTGCCCGGACGGGCCTGGGCGCGTCGTCCTCGGCGAACGCCTTCGGCGGCAACGGTTGGAATATCACGGACACGTTCGCCGAGGGTGACGACTACATGAGCTTCTCGCTGACGGCGGACTCGGGCTACGGGTTGACCCTGACCGACCTGACGTGGTCGCGCATCAATGCATCGTCCACGGGCCCGAGCAACGGCCGGTGGGGTTACCGCATTGGCGCCGGGGCCTGGACCTATCAGTCTGATTTCGGCGTCACCGTCGCCAACGCGAGCGGCTCGTGGGACTTCGCGGACATCGAAAACACCACGTCCACGGTGGAGTTCCGTTTCTGGGCCTATGGCGCGTCTGGCGCCAGCGGCACGACGAGCTCGGCGGCGACCGGCAGCGTCACCTACCGCAACTCCGTCGCGGGCGATGACCTGATCCTCAACGGGTCGGTCGCGGTGATCCCGGAGCCGGGCGTGCTGGCGCTGATGGCGTTCGGCGGTCTGGCGATTGTCCGGTTTGCCCGCCGTCGCGCGGCGTAAGAATCCGAATTCTAATTCGGTAAAAAAAAGAGCGCCTTCGGGCGCTCTTTTTTTTATTTTAAGCGTCATGAACAAACTGAAAGCAGCCTTTGCGTTCGCGGGCGTGCTCGTGCTGGCCTACCTGGCGCTCAACACCCTGGCGTTGGACGCGTCCGTGCGGGAGTATGAAAGCCGGTTTGTGCCGGTCGTGGAAAACGACCTCGCCTCGGTGGAAAACGGAAGACTCTTTTTCGACAACGATGCCTGCTACTGGATCACGTACGCGCGCGAGATGGCGCGCACGGGCGCGTGGCGGATCCGGCATACCGACATCGACAATACGCCGTACGGGCGGCCCGTGCACTGGAGCCAGTCGGTCTCCTGGCTCCTGCTGGCGGCGGGGTATCTGCGGAATCTGTGCACCGCCGAGGGCCTCGCCGGCGCGATCGAGAGCGCCGCCCTCTGGGTCGAGCCTTTTCAAATGGCGCTCCTGGTCCTGTTCAGCGGATGGCTCCTGTTCCGGCGCATGGGCCTGGTGCCGGCCGTGCTCTGGATGTTCAACCTGGCGACGATCACCACGCTCCAGTGGTATTTTCACCCGTTGCGCCCCGACCATCATGGCCTGCAGATCGGGTTCCTGTTGGGCAGCCTGCTATGCCTGATGCTGGGCGGGCTGGGCTGGGTCTCGGCCGCCGAGGGGCCTCCGTTCCGGCCGCAGTGGTTCCAGCCCCTGGCGCTGCCGCCGGCGAAAACGGCCCGAGCCTATTTTATCGCGTCGGGAATTCTCGGCGGCCTCGGCGTATGGACCGGCGCCACGGTCCAGCTGTTCGGCGTCGGCATCGTCGCCCTCGGGGCAATGCTGTTGATCTTCTTCATGCCGCCCCGGATGAAGGAGGAGGAATCGTCCGCGGTGTATCAACCCTGGCTCTGGCGCACGTGGGCCCTCGCGGGCGCGACCACGAGCCTGGCGATGTACCTCGTGGAATACGCGCCGGCGTTTTCCGGCCTTAAACTCGAAGTCATCCATCCGCTCTACGCCTTCACCTGGCTGTGTGGCGGCGAGGGCATGACCCGCCTGGCGCATCTCAAAACGCGAGGCGCGCGCCGGCCGGCGCGCGAGGTCGCGATGATTGTCCTGCTCGCCCTCAGGGCGCTGATCCTACCGGCCATGATCTGGCTGGGTCCCGCGAAGTGGCACGTCATGCACGATCCCCTGATGAAACGCATGCATGCGTATATCCTGGAATTCCTGCCTTACACCCGGAGCTACAACCTGAAATTCGCACAGATGGTTTTCGCGAATTTCGGCTTTCTGCCCCTTTTCCTGTTGGCGGCCCCCTTCCTCACCGGCAGCCGGAAAACGAACCTGTATGAGTGGGCCCTGCTCTGGATGGCTTTCCTGCCCGCCCTGGCCTACGCAATCCTGCTGCAGGTTCAGGCGCGCTGGATAGGTTTTCTTGCCGGGGCGCTGCTGCTGCAGGCCATGGTGGCCATGGCCATCCTGGCGCGGCACCGCGCGGCGGGCGGCCGGGCGAGCCGCCTGGCCCTGGCGGTCATGGTGGTCCTGGCCGTGCAGCCGATCCTCTTTGTGCGCGGCCAGGTCCAGGGCCGGGCCGCCCGGCGGGAACCGCGCCACCTGGACAACGAACTGGTCAAGAGCATCCTGCAAAGACAGTTCGCGGCCCGGCTGGGCGCCTTGAATACGAACGGGATCTTCCGCCTGATGTGCGAGCCGGACATGGCGGCGCGCCTGTACTACCACGGCGGGCTGCCCAGCGTCACCTCGTTCTACTGGGAGAACCTGGACGGGCTTCGCGCCGCCACGGAGTTCTTCTCGACGCCGGACATCGAGAAAGCCCGCCGGATCCTGCAGGAACGCGGCATTACGCACGTCGTGATCCCGCGGACGGCCGAACTGGCCCACGTGTTCCATTTCTTCCAACACGGCTTCCTCTCCGAGAAGGGCGCCCGTGATTCGATGGCCGGCCGCCTGCTGACCCAGGCGGACCAGTTGCCGCCGTGGATCCGCCGCGACCGGGAACTGGAGAAGTTCCTCCAGCCGGGCTACACCTTCGCGGGGACGCCGTTCTTCAACACACTTAACGTGTTCACCGTGCATCCGGATCGTTTTCACGACGGCGCCCCGCCGCCGGACCGGGAGAAGGAAGACGGCCTGTAGCCGGGCCGATAAAAAAAGGTTGTCCGCGAGACGCGCCTTCCCTACGCTGGCCCGCATGCAAGCGGAAATGCCGGAGGGCGGGCAACGGGTCCTCGGGCCTCGGTGGCTCTTCCTGGCCTGCCTGGTCGTCGCCGTGGGTTTTGTGATCGGGATCTCTGTCGCCTGGGACCGGGCGGCGCGGACCTACGAGTCCTATTTCGACCCGGTGCCCGGCGGAACGCCTCCCCCCGAAACGAGCGGCCGCGTCTTCCTCGATGGTGACGCGTATTTCTGGATCGCCCACGCCCGGGAAATGGTCCGCACGGGCGCCTGGCGGATTCGGCATACCTTCATGGACAATGCCCCCTTCGGCCGCCCCGTGCATTGGAACCAGTCCGTTTCGTGGATACTGCTGGCGACCGGATGGCTGCGGCATGTCCTCGCGGGCGAAGGATGGAACGAGGCGATCGAAAAGGGCGCGTTGTACGCGGGGCCCGCGCAGTGGATACTCCTCCTGTTCGCCCTGGGCCTGATGCTGTATCGGCGGGTGGGCGCCGTACCCGCGGGGCTGGCGGTGCTGACCCTGGCTGGAATGCAGAGCCTGCAATGGGTGTTCCATCCGCTCCGGCCGGACCACCACGGCCTGCACATCGCGCTCCTGCTCGGCAGCCTGTCCTGCCTCATTCTGGGCGGCCTCGGCTGGGTATCCACGCGTCCCGCAACGGCGCGCAATCCCGCCTTCTTCCGGCCGCTTGAATGGCCCGACGCGGCTTCGGCCCGCCTCTATTTCGGGTTGTCCGGCTTTCTCGGGGGCCTTGGACTGTGGACCGGCGCCACGGTGCAGATCCTCGGGATCGGCCTGGTGGCGGTCGGTGCGCTGCTGCTTGTCTTCTTCATGCCCCCGAGCCTGAAGAAGGAGGGGCAGGACAGGGCGGCCTACGTTCCCGGCTTGTGGCGGCGGTGGGGCGTGACGGGCGCCGCGACCAGCCTCGCCTTCTACGCGTTGGAATACCTGCCGGGCCACGCCGCGATGCGCCTCGAGGTCAACCATCCGTTGTACGCGCTGACCTGGTTCTGCGTGGGCGAAATCCTGGCCCGCGTTTCGGCGTGGCGGCTGGGGCTGGCCCGGTTGAAACGAAAGGATCTCTGGATTCTCGGCGCGCTGGTGGCGGGCGCGCTCGCGCTGCCGGTCCTGCTCGCGGCGGGGCCGGCCGAGTGGCACTACCTGCGCCAGCCGTGGGCCTGGCGGATGTCCCGGTTCATCCGGGAAACGCGGCCGATTCGGGAATTCCCCGGGCAGGGTGTCCTGGCGACGCTGCTCCTGCAGGCCGGCTTGCTGCCCCTGTTCCTGCTCGCGGCGCCCGCCCTCGCCGGGCCGAGGCACACGCGTTTGTATGAGTGGGCCGTCCTCTGGATGTCCTTCCTCCCGCCGCTGGCCTTCCTGGTCGCCGGCGTGATGCAGGTCCGCTGGCTGTCGATGTTCTGCGCGACCTCGGTATGGCTGATGGCCGTCGTGCTGGCCCTGGCGTGGCGCTTGTCCGAAGCGCGTCCCGCGCTCCGGTCCGCGGTCCGCGCCGGCCTGGTCCTGCTGGCCCTCCAGGCACTTCTCCTGGCCCGCCTCCAGGTCCGGGAGGTCGCGGACATCGCCGCCGGCCGGGTGGCCTACGATCCGCTGATCCGGGGGCAACTGCAGCGTCTCTTCGTGGCGCGGCTCGCGGCGTTGAATGCCGACGGCCGGCTCCGCGTGCTGACCGAGCCGGATCTCGCGGGACCCCTGTACCATTTCGGCGGGATGTCCGGCGTGGAGTCCTTCTACTGGGAAAACCGGGACGGCATGGCCGCGGCCACGGCGTTCTTTTCCGATCCCGGCGATGCGGAGGCCCGCGCGGTCGCGCGCGAGCGCGGCCTGACGCACGTCATCCTGCCGCACACCCCGGAAATGGCGCACCTGTTTACCTTCATGCGCGAAGGCCGGTTCTCCGAGGAGGGCGCGCGAAAGGCGATGGCCGGTCGCCTCGTGTCGAAGCCGGACAAGCTCCCGCCCTGGATTCACAAGGACGAGGAGCTCGCGCGCCGGATCAGGCCGGAATACGACTTCCGCGGCCGCCGGGCCGCCGGCGCGATCGACGTCTTCCGCCTCGACCCGCCGTAGCCGGCGTCGTGGCCGCTGGCGGTCCGCGGCTTCACGGCGCCGACAAAAAGACATCCAGCCTTTCCGCGATGAGCCGGTGGGCCGTCTCGTTGGGATGCGCGTCGAAGCGGCTCGCGATCAGGTCCCGCGGCGCATGTCCGTCAAGAAGGGTCAGCAGGTCCAGGTGCGGCACGCCTTCCCCGTCCCAAAACTCGGCCAACTGCTTGTGAATGGCGCGGAAGGGATAGGATTCCGCTGCGTAATTGAAAAAGGGCTGCGTGGCGACGACCAGGCGGCCCCCGGCGTCCTCGACGGTCTGGCGCAGCGCCCTCAAGCGCTCCTTCTGCTCTTCCCACACCGGACCCGCATACGCCGCCGCCACCTCGCGCCCGTAGTTCCGGACCTCCATGTCCGTCAGCATCTTCATCCGAAAATAGAACCAATTGAGCAGGAAGCTGTGCTGAAAATAGCCCGTGGGATGGAACGTTCGGCGGATGCGCTCCATCATCCGCTGCCAGGCCGGGTTGATGTCGCTGATGTCGTTCAGGTTGTACATCAGGACGGCGGTACGGAACTCGAATCCCCCCTCGACGAGGTGCCGCAGTTTCTCCGTCTGGTGGCCGGTGTCCCAGCCGTTTCGGGCGAAGAGTTGGATATCCTGCTCGGGATGGCGGGCGCGGTACAAGTTGACATACCGGTGCCGGATGTTTCGCACGCCCGATCCGGCGGTGAACGAGTCGCCGATGAAAATCATCCGCGGCCGGCCCATCGCCGGCTTCAGACTATATTGAATCACATCGTCACGCAGGCCCTGCGCGTTGAGCTGCCCGTAACGCGATAGCCATGTCTGGGCCATGCGGTGGGCCCCGAAGGAATCGGTGACGTCGGCAAAGTGACGGCAGTAGATCTCCCCGGCCAGCAGGCCGGCGAACAGCAGGGCCAGCGAGAGCAGCAGGTTGGCCGCGGCGATCCGCATCCAGCGCGCGGGCAGGCGGCGATGCCATCGGCGGAAGTACACCGAGGCCAACCCGCCTGACCCGCCGGCCGCGAGGATCAAGTACAGCAGGGCCGCGGCATCGCTGGAAGGGGAAAGGGGATTCACGGGATCAATTCCGCGGCGCGGACAGCAAGGCGTCCACCTGTTCCGCGATGAGCCGGTGGGTTTTTTCGTTGGGATGGGCGTCGAACGGGTTCACCGTCAGTTCCCGGGGGCTCCGCCCCTCGAGCAGGGGCAGGAGGTCCAGGAACGCTACGCCCTCTGCGCGCCAGAAAGCGCCGATTTGTTCGTGGATGGCGCGATACGGGTATCGTTCCGCGGGATAGCTGAAATACGGAAGCAGGACGACTGCCAGGCGACCGCCGCCGGATTCGACGACGCGCCGCAAGGCGCGTAGCCTTTCCTTCTGCTCCTCCCAGACCGGTCCGTCGTAGGCCTCCAGGACTTCGTGCCCGTAGTGACGGAAGTGGGGGTCGGTGATCGTCTTGATCCGGAACAAAAGCCAGTTGAGAAAAAAGCTGTGCTGCAGAAGCCCGGTGGGTTCGGCGCCCTCGATGACGGCCACCAGCCGGGTCCACGCCGGGTTGATGTCGCTGATGTCGTTGAGTACGTACATCAGGCACAAGGTGTGGTAGACATAGCCCTGCCGGGCCATGTCGCGCAGGCATTCCAGTTGGTGCCCGCTTTCCCAGCCGTTCTCGGCGAGCATGTGCACTTCCTGTTCGGGATGCCGGCGCCGGTACAGGTTGCAGAAGCGATCCTCCACGTTCCGGATGCCGTGGCCGGCGGTAAACGAGTCGCCCATGAAAACCGTGCGTTGTTTCCCGGCGGGCGGCCGGAGGGTATAGGGCCAGTAATTGTCGCGCATGCCTTGTGGATTGACGATCCAATGGCGTGCCAGCCAGGCCCGATGGACCCGGCTGAATCCGAACGCATCCGTCGTATCCACGATGTAGCGATAGATGTACTCGCCGACCAGGAGGCCGACGGCCGCGATCCAGAGCCCCATCACCAGGTTGCCGGCCAGGACACGGGCAACCTGGGATCGCAGGCGGTGATGCCACCGGGTGACGAAGGCCACCGCGGCCGCCGTCATGGCTAAAGCGAGAGCGGCGAACAGCAGCATCACCAGGGAATCATTCATGCTGTGGCGCAGGGGGGGGCCGGTTTGTGTCCAGGCCGCGGCGGATAGGGGATGGAAGGCATGGATTTCCTTTCCTACTCTCGCCAGGGCCGGCCGCCGCGGAACTGGTCGAGGCGCGCCCGGGCTTTGGCGATCTGGTTGGTTTCGCCCTGCTTCTGGGCTTGGTTCAGCGCCCGGCGGGCCGTGGCGACGGCCTCGCTGAATTGGCTGGCCTCCGCGTGGGCGGCGGCCAGCGTCGCCAGCAGGGAGGCGTTTTCATGGCCCAGAACCTCCAGGGCCTGCCGGGCCATCGCGACCGCTTTCGGCCCGTCGCGTAGGGCGGGGTTGGTGGAGACCGCCATGACCCATGCGGCATTGTTCAGGGCGAGGGGATGATCCGGTTGGCGTTCCAGCACGCGCAGGCTCAAGGCCAGGCCCTCGGCGCCGTGGCCCTTGCGGATCATCATGGAGGCCAGGGCGTTCCATGCCTCCATCGGGTTGGTTCGGCGCCGCGCAAAATCGTCGAACAGGTCCATCGCTTCCCCCGCGTGGCCAAGTTCGATCAACGTGGATCCGAGATTGGCCGCCGCCATGATGAAGTCGGGATCCAGGCGCAGCGCCTCCCTGTAATGGGCCAGCGCCTCTTCGCTCCGCCGGAGTTCGCACAGGCAATTGCCCAGGTTGTTGTGCGCCAAGGCATTGTCCGGCTGCAGGCCGAGGGCTAGATGCAGGTGCTCGATGGCCTCGTCGAGGCGCTGGCTGCGCGCCAGGGCCGTCGCGAGATTCACGTGCCCCTGGGCGAAAGCAGGCTGCAGGCGCACGGCGATCCGATGCTGGACCAGCGATTCCTCGGTCCGGCCCAGGATGTCCAGCGCGATGCCGTAGTTGCTGTAGGAGGAGACATAGGTCGGGTCTGTACGGATCGCCTCCCGGTAGTGCTCGAGGGACTCTTCGTGTCGGCCCATGTCGAAGTAGATGACCCCGAGAGTGTTGTGACTTTCCGCGAGATAAGGCGCCACCCGCACGCCTTCCCGGGCGGCCGCCAGCGCTTCGTCGGCACGACCGGCCTTGCTCAACGCCCGGGCGAGGTTGCTCCACGCCCGGCCGTTGGCGGGCCGCTTGAGGGCCGTGTCGCTCCACAGGCGGATGGTGTCCTGATACGCAAGGTGCCGCTGCCGGCTGGCCAGGCCCAGGGCCAGCGCCCAAAGAGCGATGATCCACGCGAACGTGGTTCGAGTTTGCGCGGCCGGCTGCCGGAACCACACGTGAAGGGCTTGGTAAATCCCGAGGGCGAAGAGAATCACCAGGCTGGCCAGCGGGACATACATGCGGTGCTCGGCGACGGGTTGGCCTATGACCGGGAAGAAGCTGGACGAGGGGGCTAGTATCCCGAAAAAACACAACCCGATGAAGCCCAGCCGGGGGTGGCGCTTCAGCGCCCAGACCAAGGCCAGAAGAGCGAGCAACACCAGCAGCAGAGAGACCCATATCTCGGCCGGCCGGTCTATCATCTGGACCCCGTAATCCACGATGAGCGGGTGTGGCCACAGCGCCAGTCCGGTCATGTGGACAAGGCTCCAGGCCTGGGTCAGCGGATACATCCAGAAGGCTTGGGTCACGTGTCTCTGGCCGGACAGGTGTGGCGAGAAGGCCAGTTGCCGGCCCACGGGCCAGATCAGTGTGGTGGCCAGCAGGAGGTAGAAAACGCCCCGCTTGCGGAGGGTTTCCTTCCAGGACGCGGAAAGGAAAATGCGATCATAGGCCAGGGCCAGGAAGGGCGTCGCCGCCATGCTTTCCTTGCTTCCCATGCCCAGCAGGCAGGCCGCGACGGCGCCGAGTCGCCACCAGCCTTGCCCCTGCCGGGCCGTGACCGAGCGATGCACCATGTACATCGTGAGAAAGAAAAAAAGGCCCATCATAATTTCGGGGCGTTGGGAAAGATAGTTCACCGCCGAGGTGGCCAGGGGATGAACGGCCCAGATCAGCGCACTCGAGAGGGCCCACAGGCGGGCTTCGCTCTCCTCGCGGCCGGCGGCGCGAAAAGCGAGGCCGAGAAAGCCGAACAGGCTCAAGGCGGCGGCGGTATGAAACAGGACGTTCGCGATCCGGTAGCCGCGCACCTGGCGCCCGCCCATCGCGTAATTCACGCACAGGGTCAGGTTAGCCAGGGGGCGCGTACAGAAGGTCATTTCGCCGGGCGGTGGATTCAATGCGGCCGAGAGCGGCCACAACCGGCGGATGGCGGGGTTCTCCACGATGCTTTCCGTGTCGTCGAAGAAGAACGGCCCGTCGAGCGCGTTGCCGTAGGCCACCGCCACCGCCACTACCAGGATCAGCGCCGGCAGCCAGCGGGGGCTGTCCAGCCAGGATCCGGCCTGGGAATTTCCAATCATTGGGAAAACGGTAGCGGATTTTTCCCGTCATGGGAAAGCAAAACCACGACGCGCGGGAACGGGTTCACTCCGCCAGCCGGGCCAGGACTTCCATCTCGCCGGACCGGCCCGTGGCGAGATGGGTCGCGGCGACGAGGCCCGCGCCGAGGATCACCAGGGGAATATAGAACCAGGCCTTCCGCGGGAGTGCGCGCAGGTTCAGGCGGTCCGTGATCCAGTTGCAGGCGGACACGGCGAAATCGCCGGGATCAAGGAGCCCGGCGACGGACTCGATGCGGAATCCGCCGCGCTCGCACAGCGCGCGCAGGCTGTCCGGATCGAGGAAGAACTGGTGGCGCGGGATCTGCAGGCCGTTCCAGTGCCGCGGGAAAAGCCGGCGCCAGGGGGTCGTCCAGTTCGGCACCTGGAAAAGCAGGACGCCGCCGGGCTTCAGCAGCGCCCGGATCCGGCGCAGCGTCTCCGCCGGGCGCACCAGGTGCTCGAGCACGTGGTACATCACCACGGCGTCAAATTGCCGGCCCATTTCCATCCGATCGAAATCGGCCTCGTGCAGGCGGATCCGGCTGCCGGGTGGGAGCCGGATATTACGGGTGCTCAACTCGATGCCGACCAGTTCCGTCGAGGATGGAAGCGCCCGCTCCAAGTATGCCAGCAGGTTGCCGTCTCCACATCCGATCTCCAGCAGGGACGCCGGGGGAGAGCCGCCATTGTGACGAAGAAGCCGGCGCAACCGCAGCCTGTACCGCGCGTTGAACAGGCCGCGCAGCAGGGGATTGACGGCCCGGTTGAACCGCACGTGGTAGTTCTCATCGTAGCAGGCGGGCAGCGACGCCTCGTCAGGCCGGGTGGACAAGTAGATGAGCCGGCATTGCCGGCAGCGGGAGATGGCGTACTCGCCCTGGATGTGGTTCTCCACGTCCCGAAGGCTCTCCAGCAGCATGTCGCCTTCCGAATGGCCGCACAAAGGACAGGCGCTTTGCACGATGTTGAAACTCACGCTCATCTGGTCAGCCCAAGGCCTGTTCATGCTAGCCGCTCGCGAATCCCGCACGAGGCGTCACTATCCCCTTTTTGGTCCTCCTCTGCAATGACCTCCTGCATGGCCGTGCCAGCGGCAGTCGAGTTCGCGCCAGAAATCGTTTGGTTTAATCCAAAACAACGGCAATACTGCCGTATACAATCGTATATTATTGCCGCATAATATGTGTTTTCGGTTTGTTCGCATTAATCGGTTGTCTTATCCATGCTGTGTTGGGTGGCGGCATCTGCTTACATAAGGAGAAGGACATGGCAGAGGAACTCAATCCGTTCAAGGTAGCGCAAGCGCAGTTTGACGAGGCGGCGGAAGTACTGGGGTTGGAGCCCGCGATGCGGGAATTGCTCCGCTGGCCGCGCCGGCAGTACCAGTTCACGATCCCTGTGAAGATGGATGACGGCTCGACGAAGATCTTCCACGGCTACCGCGTCCAGTACAACGACGCCCGCGGCCCGAACAAGGGCGGCATCCGCTGGCACCCGGACGAGACGATCGACACGGTCCGCGCCCTCGCGGCGTGGATGACCTGGAAATGCTCGGTCGTGGATATCCCGCTCGGTGGCGGCAAGGGCGGCGTGACCTGCGATCCGAAGAAGCTCTCCGACGGCGAGAAGGAGCGCCTGGCCCGCGGCTGGATGCGTGTCATGGCCCGCGAGCTCGGGGGCTTCCGCGATGTGCCGGCCCCGGATGTCTACACCACGCCCCAGATCATGGCCTGGATGATGGACGAGTTCGAAGTGATCACCGGCTGCGCCCACCCCTCCGTGATCACGGGCAAGCCCTTGGCGCTCGGCGGCTCGCAGGGCCGTGGCGACGCGACCGCCCGCGGCGGCGTCTACTGCGTCCGCGAGGCCTGCAAGGCGCTGGGCATCAACCCGAAGGGCCGCTTCGCGATCCAGGGCTTCGGCAACGCCGGCCAGTTCGCCGCGCTGCTGCATCCCGAGATCCTCGGCGGCGGCACGCTCGTCGCCGTCTCCGACACCAGCGGCGGCGTCTACAACCCGAAGGGGCTTGACCCCCGCGCGATCGTGGACTTCAAGCTCAAGACCGGCAAGGTCACGGGGTTCCCCGGCGCCGACCCGATCAGCAACGAGGACCTGCTCGAGCTCGAGGTCGAGGTGCTCTACCCGGCGGCCCTCGAGAACATGATTACCGAGACCAACGCGGACCGCGTCCGGACTCGCATCCTGTGCGAGCTGGCCAACGGCCCGACGACCCCCGAGGCGGACAAGATACTGCACGTCAAGGGCGTCCACGTGATCCCGGACTTCCTGGCCAACGCCGGCGGCGTGACGGTGAGCTACTTCGAGCAGGTGCAGGGCACGTACAACTACTACTGGACCCTCGAAGAGGTCTACAAACTCCTCGACCAGAAGATGACCGGCGCCTATCAGGCGGTCCACCGCATGCACAAGGACAAGAAGGTCCACATGCGCCTCGCCGCCTACCTCGTCGCGGTCAGCCGCGTCGCGGAAGCGGTCAGCCTGCGCGGGTGGGTGTGAGACGGGGTGTGAAAGTTTGAAGGTGTGAAGGTGGCGCGGCGCCGGCAACGGCGCCGCGCCTGTTTCCCGGCGGCGGAGCGCCGGAACTACAGGGGAGAAACGCTGTAGCTCCGCCGCTCTGTCGGCGGAGCGGGCCGATTCTTCTACTCCACGACCACCCGGTAGAACCACGGGCCTTCCGCGGCGGCGGTGGTGTCGGTGTGCGTGTTCACCGGCGGGTCGGCCGGGATGCCGGATTGGAAAGGGCTGAACGCGCTCGAAGCCAGGTTGGTGGTCCGTTCGAGCCGGTAGGTCCGGCCGGCGAGGCTGTCCCATCGGACGACGGGAAATTCGTCCGGCGTTTCGTCCGGCGTTTCGATCTGGAAGAAAGAGGAGGCGTTCGTCGGGTGGCTCCCGGCATAGACCTCGTCGCCGTCGTTCATCGAGTCGTCGTCGGAATCGGGATCGAGCCGGTCCGTGCCCATCGGGGCCTCGTCGCCGTCGGAAAGCCCGTCGCCGTCGGCGTCCTCGTAGCGGCTCCAGAGGGACGATTCGAGCGCGCCGATGTCCGCGATATCGTTCTGCCGGCGGCCGTTGAAGGCGAGGTCCTGCGCGCCGGACATCCAGGCCTGGTTGGTGGCGCGGTTGATGCAGGGCGAGTTGGTCGAGAGCCGGAAGTCGCCGCCGGCGAGGTCCACGAACGCGGGGTCGTTCGTGACCGTGCCCGCGCCGAAGCCGGAGTTGGGCACGCAGCTGTACAGCACCGAGCCGCCGTAGGCGTTGGTCAGGTCGCCGCCGGTGTTGTGGTAGACGATGGAATTGAGGCTCGTGCCGCCCATTTCGTAGAAGTAGATGCCGCCGCATTCGCCGCCGGTGTTGTGGACCATCGTGCAGCTTTCGGCCCGGCCGCCCGTGCGCATCATCATCGCGCCTCCCCAGCTCAACGTGGTGTTGTTCCGGATCAGGCTGCCGCGGACCACCCCGCCCCGGTAGTAGAACTTGACCCCGCCGCCCTGCCACAGGCCGAAGTTGTTGGAGATGAGGCAGTTGACCAGCAGGCCGCCCTGGTGCAGGTAGGCCCCGCCGCCCTCGCCCTCGAGGTTGTTGGTGTTGGCGGTGTTGCCGGCGATGAGGCAGTTGGCCGCCGTCCCGTTCGTGAAGATCGAAATGCCGCCGCCCTGCATCCAGGACAGGTTGTTCACGAGCTGGCAGTTGCTTACCACGCCGCCGACCTCGCAAGCGACGCCACCGCCCCGCGCGCCCGCGGTGCCGCCGACGAAGTTGTTCGATATCACGCAGTTCACCACCAGCCCGCCCTCGTACATGCAGACCCCGCCGCCCGCCGTGGTCGCCCGGTTGCCGCGGATGACGCAGTTGCTGATGATGCCGAGCGAGAAGACGGCGGCCCCGCCGCCGTAGTTGGCGCCCCGGTTGCCCGTCAGGATGCAGTCGTTCAGCCGCCCCCATCCTCCGACCAGCGCCCCGCCGCCGCCCTTGTAGGTCAGGAACCCGTCGCCGACGCAGTTGGTGATGGTGAACCCCTCGACGGTGGCGTTGCTGATGATCACCCCCCGCTTGTTGCCCAGGCCGTTGATGGTCGTGACGTCGGGTCCGTTGACGCTGCGCAGGGTGATGCCGTTCGTCGCCGCGAGCATGGTCAGGCCGTAGGGGGAGACCGATTTCCCCGCGCCGGTGTACGTGCCGTTGGTTACGAGGACCAGCCCGCCCGCCGCCGCCTGGTTGATGGCGAACTGGATGTTGGTCGAGGCCGTCGCCCAGTTGGTGTACGGCGCCGCGGGCGTCGGGTTGGCCACGTTGACGTAGTGCGTGGCGGCGCGGAGGGAGACGCACAGGCAGAGTAGGGGCGTCGCTTGCGATGCCCGCCGCACCAGCCGCGGGATCGCCGGCCCTTTCAACGGGCGCCGGCGAGCGGCGCCCCTACGCAGGAGGCTGGGTGTCATGGCTTACCAGTTCGTCCTTGTCACCGTCGGCCGGAAATGCCGCATCGGGTCGGCGAAGGCGTTCGTGTAGTACATGAAACCGGCGCGGCCCTCCAGGTTGGACCCGCCGGGCACGCAGGCCCACTGGCCGGTGACGAGGTTCACCACCGTCTCGACCGCGTACACCCGGTCCGTGATGCCCGGCCAGCGCACGACCGGACGCCCGCCCGCCCCGGAGACGAACCCCCGGAAGTAGAGCGACCCGTCGGTGGGCGAGGTGCCGGTGATCATCCCTTCCTCCCAGTCGTCCTGGTCGTCGCCGTCGGTGTCGGTCAGGAAATCGGACGTGCCGAACCAGCTGCGCTCGATGCCGACGACGAGCCCGTCGCCGTCCGTGTCCACGTTGGTCCAGACGCTCTCGTACGCGCCGATATCGACGTACAGGTTCTTAAGCCGCGCCGTGGCGTCGAGGTCCACCGCGTTGGTCATCCAGTCCTGGTTCAGCCCCTGCTCGACGCAGGGCGAGTTCGAGGCGAGGCGGTAGTCCCACGCCGCCCAGCCCTCGAAGCGCGGGTTGTTGGTGAAGTTCACGAGGCCCGCCGGCGCGGGCTCCGCGCAGCAGTAGCTGAACGCACTCTGCTCGGGGTTGACCAGGTTTTCGGAATGATTGGAGTAGATGATGCTATTGAGCACCGTGCCGCCGCTGTTGCAGAGGATGCCGCCGCCCCGGCCTACCGCCGCCTGGTTTGCCACGATGGTGCAGCTCTCGACCAACCCGCCGAGGCGCAGGAACACGCCGCCGCCGCTGCCGAAGCCCCACTGCGGGTCGGCGGTGTTGTGGTAGAAGAGGCAGTTGCGCATCAGGCCGCCCTGGTACGTCCGGACGCCGCCGCCCATGCTCCAGGCGAAGTTGGTTTGCAGCACGCAGTTGACCAGCGAGCCGTCCCGGTAGAAGTAGGCGCCGCCGCCTTCCGTGGCCTCGTTGGAGGAGATCAGGCTGCCGACGCAGAGACCCCCCTCGTAGAACGCCACGCCGCCGCCTTCCATGTTGGAGAGATTGCGCTGGACCCGGCAGTTCGAGACCACGCCGTCCATCATCATCAGCGCGCCGCCGCCCCGCGTCTGCGCCTCGTTGGCCAGCAGCAGGGAATCGGCCACTACGCCGCCATTGAAGAGCACCGCCCCGGCGCCCTCCTCGGCGCGGTTGTGGCGGATGACGCAGCCGGTGACCGTGCCCCCGCCGTACAGCAGCACGCCCCCGGCGTACTGTGGCGACTGGTTGCTGAAGATGTGGCAGTTGATCACCTGGCCGGCGCCGTTGAGCACCACGCCGCCGCCCTCGCCGCCGGGGCTGGCCGCCGCGTTACCCCGCGTGATGCCCAGCCCCTCCAGGACCGCCAGCGAATGCTCCAGCCGGAAGACCCGGTGCTGGTTGGTGCCGTCCACGATAGTGACCTCCGGTCCATTGACGCCGATCAAATGCAGCGGCTTGCTGACGATCAACTCCGTGCCCTCCCGGTACACCCCGTTGGTGATCAGGATCGTGTCGCCGGCCGAGGCGACGGCCACGGCCGCCGAGATGGAGTGCGCCGCATCCGCCCAGTTCAGGAAGGGCGGGTTGTGCAGGCCGTTCGTGTCCACGTAGCGGATCGTGCCGTCGGCCACGGTGACCGTGACCGTGGCGGCGGCGTAATCCGTGTTGTTGTACGCGGAGAGCACCACCGGGTAGCGGCCCGTCGCGGCCCACGCGTAGGAAACGGTCAGGGCATTGTATTCGACGGCCGTGCCGAAGCCGCCGGTCTCGATGGCCCACATGGTGCCCGCGGGCTTGCCGTCCACGACGGCCCAGAACTCCAGCGGGAAGCCCGGGCTGGTGCCGTAGGAGCTGCCGGCGATGGCGACGGCCAGGGTCCCCGTCAGGCCCGGCGGATAGAACTCATCACAGCCGATCTCCACGCGGCCGCCGAGGATGCGCGTCTCGCCGTCCCAGTCCGTCGCCAGGGCCGCCGCGAAGGCATTGGAGCCGGCGTTGAGGCACGGCGCGTTGGTCAGGAGGTGCGGGTTGTTGATCCCGGCCAGGCCCGGGGCGTTGGTCAGGTGTCCCGGCCCCGGGGGGAGGGGATCGGTGCAGACGTTGGCGTAGGTGATGTCGGGTCCGACGTTGAACCAGTTGGGCCCCATGGCGCCGTCGTTATAGTAGGAGATCGTATTCAGGACGGCGCCGCCGCCTTCGCAATAGACGCCGCCGCCCTGGGCGAAGGCGCGGTTCCCGACCAGCGTCGAATTCAGGATCTCGCCGCCGTAGTAGCAGAGCGCGCCGCCGCCGAACATCGCGCTGTTGCCCGTGAAATGACTGTTCTGCACCGAGCCGCCGTAGTAGCAGAGCGCCCCGCCGCCGTACTGGTCGGCCTGGCAGTCGAGGAACCGGCAATAGCGTACCGTGCCGCCGCCGATCAGCACCACCGCCCCGCCGCCGCCGAACATATCCGCCTTGGCGAAGCCGTTGCTGAACGTGAAACCTTCGATCACGACATTGGTGTCGAACAGGATGTAGCAGCGGTACGTGCCCTGGCCGTCCATCGTGGTCTGTTCCCAGCCGTTGACGCTGCGGATTGTCAGGGGCTTATCCACCAGGATGGCGGGCTGCTCGCGGTACACGCCGTTCGACACGAGCACCACGCCGCCGTAGGCCGCCGCGCTCACGGCCTCCGCGATGGAGGTGGAGGCGTTCTCCCACGAGGCGAAGGGCGGGACGTGCAGGCCGCCGGGCGCGACATAGTTGGTCTGCGCCTCCGTCACGTGCACGCTGGAGAAGCCGTCGCCGTACCAAATCCCGTTGAACGCCGACAGGATCACGGTGTAGTCGCCGGGCGTATTCCAGCTATGCGCGATGGAGGGGGTATTGGTGAAATGCACCCAACCGCCCGGCACGTCCGGATCCGGCACACCCCACACCATCCAGCCCACCTGGCCCTCGACGTCGGACTGGAACGTGACGGGGGTCTGGACGGTTACGGTGATCTCGGCCGGATCAATCGCGCCATGGATCTCGCTGAAGAAATTGGTGGGGTCCACCTCGTCGCAGCCGATGTCCGGCGCCGGGCCGGCGATCCGGGCCTCGTTGTCGATATCCACGCCGCCGGCCCAGGCCGCGTCGCCCGCGTTGACGCACGGCGAGTTGGTCAGCAGGTGCGGGTTGTTCCGGCCGGCCAGCAACGGCGGATCGAGGAGATGCCCCGCTCCGCCGGGGTCGGGGGTGGTGCAGCAATGGTCGTACGCCGGCGCCGCGCCCCCGTCGTTGAACCAGTTGTTCCCGAAGGCCGCGAGGTTGTCGTAGAGGATCGTGTTGCGGATGAGGCCGCCGGCGTCGGTCCAGAGTCCGCCGCCCCGGTTGTAGCAGGTGTTGCCGACCACGGTGCAGTGCCGCACCTCGGTGGGTTCGCCCCAACTGAAGAGCGCAAGGCCGCCGCCGGCGTTGGTGGCGGTGTTGCCGGCCAGGAAGCTGTTCAGGATCCGCCCGCCGAAGATGGCGTTGAAGCCGCCGCCCTCGTACGCCGTGTTCCCGATGAACACCGAGTTGCTGACCGTGCCGCCGTTGGCCGTTCGGACCCCGCCTCCCGCCTGGGCGCTGTTGTTCCGGAACAGGCACCGGTTCACGTTGCCGCCGCCGTTGAGGTTGACGCCGCCGCCCTCCCAGTTGACGCGGTTGTCGGTGAAGGTGCTGTCCACGATGGCGCCGTAGCCGTTGACGTACACGCCGCCGCCGATATTGGCCGCGTTGCCGTTGACCTGGCAGTTGGTAACCCCCACGCTCATGCGGTCCATATACACGCCGCCGCCGGATCCGAACGCGGCCCGGTTGGAAGCTATCGTGCACTCGACCGCCTGGCCGCCCCGGCTCAAGAAGAGGCCGGCGCCGTTATTCCAGTCCGTTGAATTGCGTTCCACGATCGAACGGCGCAGGGTGCCCCCGCTGTCCGCGTACACGCCGCCGCCGCTGCCCTGGGATCGGTTGGTGACGATCCGGCTGTCCTCCACGATGCTGCCGTAATACAGCATCACGCCGCCCCCGTTTTCGGTGGACACGTTGTTGCTGATCGTGCAGCCCTGGGCCAGCGCGCTGTATTGAAGGTAGAGCCCGGCGCCGCCGCGGGCTTCGTTCCGGGCCAAAAGGCAATTGCTGAACACGCCGCTGTAGTAGCTCGCCGCGCCGCCGCCGCGGTACCCCGCCTTGTTGTTGGTGAAGACGCAGTCCAGGAAGGTGCCCGCCATGTTGACGTATGCCCCGCCGCCCCCGCCGGACGTGGTGGTCGTGGTACGGTTGCTGTAGAACTCGCATCCTTGCACGAATCCGCCCACGGAGCAATAGACCCCGCCGCCCGCCGTGGCGGCGCGGTTGTACTCGAACCGGGAATTCAGCACCGTGCCTCCGCCGTTCAAATACACCCCGCCGCCGGCGGCGTCGGCCGCGCACTTCAGGAGGCGGCAGTTGGTGACGGTCATGCCGGGCCCGCAAAGGATGCCGCCCCCGTTGTCCGCCGCGTACCCGTTGGTCACGGTGAACCCCGCCACGACGATGCCCGGCGCGGTCAGGGTGAACACGCGCACGGCGCCCTGGCCGTCCACGGTCACGCTCTCGGGTCCGTTGACCGCCTCCAGGCGCAGCGGCTTGGCGACCGCCACCCCGGCGGCCAGCGGGTAATGACCGTTGGTCACGAGCACCGCCCCGCCGGCGGGCGCGGCGTCCACCGCCGTCTGAATCCCGTTGGCGGCCGTGGCCCAGTTGGTGTAGGGCGCGACGGGGCTGGGATTGGCGAGGTCCACGTAGTTGGTCGTGCCCTCGACCATCGTGACGGTGACGGTCGTCGTGGCGGTCTCGCTGTCGTTGAAGGCCGTCAGGACCACCGGGAAGGCGCCGAGGTTCGGCCACGCGTAGAGAATGGACAGGACGTTGGTGAACCCGTTCGTGGCCCCGGCGTCGCCGACCTGCCAGGTAATCGAATTGGCCTTGCCCTGCACGTCGGCCGTGAAGGGCAGGGGCGTGTTCACCACCGCCGTGGTATAGGTCGCCAGGATGGCCACGGACAGCGTGCCGGTCATGCCGCCGGCCCAGTATTCGTCGCAACCGATATCCGCCGCGACGCCGTTCGTGCGCGGCTCGCCGTCCACGTCGCAGGTGATGCCCGCGGTGAGCGCGTTGGAGGCGGCGTCGATGCAGGGCGAGCCGGCCATCAGGTGGGGGTTGCGGATCCCGGCGAAGAGCGGTGCGTTGGTCAGGATGTTGAACGCGCCCGAGGAGGGCGCGGGGGTCATGCAACAGGTGTCGTAGCGGTAGCCGGCCCACTCGTTGTAGAAATTCTCCCCGAGCGGCGCGGTGTTGTAGTAAAGGATCGAGTTGAGGATCAGTCCGGCCGAACTCGCATACACCCCGCCGCCGCGCACGCCGGCGATGTTGCCCTGGACCGTGGCATGCGTCGTTGTGCTGTGGCTGTAGCCGGAGATGTACATCCCGCCCCCGGAGTGCCAGGCCGTGTTGCCGGCGACGTGCGGATTGAGGATGCTCCCGCCGTAGTACACGTAGAGGCCGCCGCCGTAGGCGGAGGCGTTCTCCAGGAAGCGGCCGTTCCGCAGCGTCCCCCGGTAATTGCAGTACGCGCCGCCGCCTCCGTTGCTGGCCAGGTTGGAAAGGAACCACCCGTCGTTGGCCGTTCCGCCCCAGTTGAAATACGCGCCGCCGCCATACCCCACGCAGTAGTTCCCCTCGAAGCGGCACCCCTCGGCGACACCGCCCCGGTTGAAATACACCCCGCCGCCGTCGCTGCCCCACGCGAGGCCCCGGTTGCTGACCACCACGCAATTGTACAGGTATCCGCTGCCGTTCATGTACACCCCGGCCCCGTCGTTGCTGCTGACGTTGCCGATGATCCAGCAGTTGCTGATCACACCGCCCTGAAGCATCAGCACGCCGCCGCCGGCTTCGGCGCCCGCGTATCCGTTCTGGATGCCCAGGCCGTGCAGCGCGACGTTCGGATCGGTCAGCCGGAACACGCGGTGCGCGCCGAGGCCGCTGATCAAGGTGGCCGCCGGCCCGAACTCGCCGATGAGGGTCGCCGGCTTGTCGAGCACGATCTCATGCTCTTCCGGATAGTTGCCGTAATAAATCAATGTCACGCCGCCCGGCGGCAGGGCCTGCACGGCCTGGTACACGCTCGTGGCGGCGGTCTCCCAGGTGGCGTACGGCCAGGCCGGCCCGGGGCTCAATTCCGACGCGTAATTGGTGAAACTGGAAAGCACCTGGACGCTCACCGTGGCCGCGGCGTAGGCCTCATCGTTGAACGCGCTCAACACCACTTCGTACGCGCCCGGCGCGGACCAGCTTTGGGTCTCGGCGTAGGCGTTGGTCGAGGCCCGGGTTCCCGCGTCGGTCTGGATCCGCCATTCCGTGCGGCTGACCTGCCCGGTGGTGTCCGCGTAGAAGGTCAGCGGAATGTTGACCACGGTCTGGGTGTAAGCCGCGATAAGGGCCGCGGACAGCCCGCCGGACTGCCCGGTCGGGTTGAACTCGTCGCAGCCCATGTCCACCGCCGCGCCTTGAAGGCGGGGTTCCCCGTCGAGGTCCAGGACGATGCCCTGCGCAAAGACGTTCGACCCGGCATTGATGCAGGGCGAACCCGCCAGCAAGCGCCAGTTCTTAACTCCGGCCAACCAGGGGTCGTTGGTGATATTCCCGCCGCCGGTGACCGGCAACGGGGTCAGGCAGTTGGCCCAGAAGAAGTTGCCGCTGCCGTTCGTGGCCCAGTTGGGCTGGTTCAAGGCCTGGTTGTGGTAAATGATGTTGTTGTAGTTGGAGACGTAGTAGTTGCAGAACACCCCGCCGCCGACCAGGGCCTGATTGTCGAAGATCGAGCAGTTCACGATCGAGCCGCCGAAGATGCCGCGCACGCCGCCGCCCCCGCCGCCGGGCGCCGAGTTGCCGAAGATGGCCGAGTTGGTCACGCCGCCGCCGAAGAAGCAATGGACCCCCCCGCCGCCGTCGTATTCGGCGTCCGTCCCGCCGGCCCGGTTGCTGTAGATCACGCACTGGTTCACCCCGCCGCCATAGCTCAAGTCCACGGCGCCCCCATCGCCGGCCTGGCTCCAGTTGCCGTACAGGGTGCTGTGCGTCACCAGGCCGGTGGCGCTGACCTCCACGCCGCCGCCGTTCCAGTACGATGAATTCCCGTGAAGCGTGCAGTGGCTCACCAGGCCGGCGTTGTAGATGAACACCCCGCCGCCGGAATTGTTCGTGGCATGGTTGTCGCACAGGACCGAGTTGAGGACTTGTCCGCCGTTGAAGCACATCACGCCGCCGGCGCGCTGCGAGGCCCGGTTGCCGGTGATCACGCAGTTGCTGATCGTGCCGCTGTCCCGGATGAAGGCGCCGCCGCCGCTCATGTCGTACCAGCTCGCTCCGGAGGCCAGGCTGTGGCCGTTGGTCAGCGTGAAGCCGGACAGGGCGGCGCCCTGCGACAGGTAGGCGCAGCGCACGCCGCTGCCGCCGATGGGTCCGCCCCCCGCGATGAACGTCTGCGCCGGCCCGTTCACGCTCTCCACCCGCACCCCGTTGGTGATCACCGCGCGGCAGAAAATGCTGTAGCCCGGCATCCACGCGCCGCCCGTGTCGTAGACGCCGTTGGTCACCACGACCAGGTCGTTGGACGCGCCCGCGTCAATCGCTTCCTGGATCGTGTGCGCGGCCGTGGCCCAGTCGGCGAACGGCGGCGCGGGGGAGGGGCTGTCGGTCCACACGTACAGGGTCGCGGCGGGTGCCATCGCCGCGACGCAAACGGACAGGGTGAACCCCAGGCAGAATCCACGGCGGAAACTGTTCATCGCGGCTCCTTGGTATGGGCAATTCCTCGGCCCGTATTCGACCAGAAGCCTTTTCCCGTGTCAACCGAACGACTTGGTTTTGTCACCGGTCCGGAAAGAACTCTCCCAGCGTCGGGCGGCCGCCGCGGCCGGGCGGGGCGGCGGGGCGGTGCGCGCGGCGCTGGTCGCCCTCGGCGAGGAAATCGCCGCAGCCGACGGTTTGCGCGCCGCGGCCGGAGACGGTCTGGCGCTCGAGCCGGTCGGAACTGACGACGAGGATGGATTCCGGGTCGGGAGCGTTGTGGACCAGCCGCTCGATCACGGTGTCGGCCGTGCGGCCGACGGGGGAGAACAGAACCTCGACGTGCGGGGATTCGTAGCCCTCGCCCCCGCCGGATTCCTTGCCGTCGAACACGATGGTCACGCGATTGTACCGGCCGACGGCGAGGTCCTCGACGTGGCGGACCAGTTTCTGGCGGGCGGCCTGGAGCCCGCCCGGCCGCCGCGCCCCCGCCGGGTCGAAGCGGTGCAGCAGGCTATACCCGTCAACGATCAGCCACGTGGCATGCATAATATGGAAGGAACTACGAAATACGCGAAATGCGCGAAAGGAGTAGTCCCGGCCCCTGCTTTTTCGCGATGTTCGCGTGTTTCGTAGTTACGCCCCCTCCGCGGTGAAAGGCCTTTTTAGGCGGGGCGGGCCGGGCCGGTGGATTCGCGGGCGATCAGCTGGACGGGCAGGATCTCGCGGCACTCGGCGAGCTCGCCGCGGAACAGCGCGAGCAGCCGCTCGCACGCCACTTTGCCCATCTGGTAGAGGTTGTGCCGCACGGTGGTCAGCCCGGGGTTGGTGTAGGTGGACTCGGGGATGTCGTCCACGCCCGCGACGGAGAGGTCCTCCGGGATGCGCAGGCGCCGGGTGCGCAGGTGGCGCATGACGCCGATGGCTAGGCGGTCGTTGCCGCACATGATGGCCGTGGTGTGGGGGTGCTGGGTGAGCAGCTCGTTGGCCGCGTCGAAGCCGCCCTCCTGGCTCCATTCCTTGCCGCGCATGCTGTCGAGCCAGACCGCGTTCTCCTCTTTCAGCCCGCGGCTCTTGCAGTGGCGCAGGAAGGCGTCGCGGAAGGTGAGGCCCGTGTGTGTGTTCGTGCCGCTGATGAGCCCGAGGCGGGTGTGGCCGAGGTTGATGAGGTGGTCGGCGGCCTGCCGGGCGGTGTCCTCGTAGTCCGCCGCGATGAAGTTCAGGTCGCGGCCGGGGAAAAAGTGGTTCACCAGGAGGAACGGCAGGGCCCCGCCCTCGAAGTCCGCCAGGTACGTGTCGTGGACGGACGACGAGATGAACAGCATGCCGTCCGCGCGGCGGGACTTCAGGACCTTCAGGTACTCCTTGCTCTCGACGAACTTCGGGTTCGCCAGGTCGAGGATGACCTTGTAGCCGGCCTCGGAGGCGCGGTCGTAGATGCCGCTGACGATCTCGCCGAAGTACACGTCGGCGAAGACGTGGCTCAAGGCCGGCACCGCCACGCAGATGGTGCGGCTCGTGCGGGAGGCCAGGTTGCGGGCCGAGGCGTTCGGCTGGTAGCCGTGCTTCTCGACGCTGGCCAGGACGGTCTCCCGCGTCTTGGCGCTGATCCGGGGATTGTTGTTCAGCACCAGGGAAACGGTGCTCAACGACACCCCGCATTCCTTCGCAATATCTTTGATCGTGGTTCGGGGCATGGGGCCATCCTTAGTGCTCCCCGCTTGTGGGGAGCCGATAAAACGATTAAATTAACCAAGTCATAGCGTTTAACGCAATACTAATTGGGACGGGGTTCCGGGACCGGAAATACCGCATGAGCCGCTGGAAAAAGGACAATGTCGAGCTGATCTGCAGCGTCGCGGAGCTGGGCGCGCTGTTCGAGCGCAGCCGCCGCCTTGAGGATTTCCTGGCCACCATTGTCAGCACGGTGGCCTACCACATGCGCGCCGCGGTCTGCTCGATCTACCTCTACGACGAGGACCGGGGCGACCTGGTGCTGGCGGCGAACCAGGGCTTGCGGCCGGGCAGCGTAGGGCGCGTCCGGCTCGCGCTGGGGGAGGGGATCACGGGGCTGGCGGTGAAGGAGTACCGGCCGATCTGCGAGGGCCGGGGTTCCCGGAATCCGAATTTCAAGGCTGTCCCGGACATCGACGAGGAAAAATTCGAGGCCTTCCTGGCCGTCCCGATCCTGCGCGGCCTGACCCGCGTCGGGGCGCTGGTGGTGCAGGATCCGCAGCCGGACTATTTCGACGACAACGACGCGCGCGCGTTGAGGGCGATTGCCGCGCAGCTCGCCACCGCGATCGAAAACGCCAAGCTCCTGCTCGAGGCCCGTGGCGCCGCCGCGCCGGTGCCCGTTCCGCGGCCGGAAACCGGGATGCTGTTCCTGAAAGGCCAGCCCGCGGCGGTCGGCATCGCGCGGGGCCGGCTCCTGTTCCTCGATCAGCCCGTTCCGCCGCCGGCGGAGGACGCGCCCGCGCGGACGCTCGACGATTTCCGTCGCGCGCTGCGCCAGACCGAGTCCCAGTTGGAGCACCTGCAGCAGCAGATGGAGCAACGGCTCGAGGACGTGGCCTCTTTGATTTTCAGCGCGCACCTGCTGATCCTCAAGGACGATGCCTTCTCCGGCGAAATGGACCGGGCCATCGCGGGCGGGATGGCGCCCGCCGCGGCCGTGCAGGCGGTGCTGGACCGGTACGTCGCGCTGTTCGAGAAGAGCCGGAACCCCCAGCTCCGCGAGAAGGTGCAGGATATCCGCGACCTGGGCCATCGCCTGCTGCAGAATCTCCTCGGCGCGGACGAGGCGGAGGCCGATTACGCGGGTTGCATCCTGGTGGCCGACGAACTGCTGCCCTCGGGCATGCTCAAACTCGTGGCGCAGAAAGTCGCGGGCCTCGTGTTGCGGAAGGGCGGGGTCACGGCGCACGTCGCGGTGCTGGCCCGCTCGCTGGGGGTGCCGCTGGTCCTGCTCGGCGCCGAACGGCTCGGGCGCGTGCCGGGCGGCACGGAGGCGCTGCTGGACGCCCACCAGGGCACGCTCTTCGTGCGGCCGAACACGGAGGTGCTGCGGCAGTACGAAGCGCTGCGCGTGACGGCGGCCGCGGGGGCGCCGCCCGACCTGACCCTGGAAACGGCGGCCGCCTCGGGCGAACGGTTCCGGGTCATGGCCAACATGAACCTCTTGAGCGACCTGTTGCTCGTCCGCGAGATGAAGGCCGAGGGGGTGGGGTTGTATCGCACGGAGTTCCCGTTCATCGTGCGCCACGATTTCCCGTCGGAGGAGGAGCAGCACCGTATTTACTCCCGGGTGCTTGACGAACTGGCCGGGCAGGAGGTCGTGTTCCGCACGCTGGACATCGGCGGCGACAAGATGCTGTCCTATTATCCGACCCCGGGCGAGGCGAATCCGTTCCTGGGGCTGCGGGCCATCCGTTTCTCGCTGCGCAACCAGGCCGTGTTCAGCCAGCAGATCCGGGCCTTGCTCCGCGCCGGCGCGGGGCGGGGGCTTTCGATCCTGTTCCCACTGATCGCCTCGCTGGACGAGTGGCTGGCGGTTCGCGAGATCGTGCGGGCGTGCGCGGCGGACCTGGCGCGCGAGGGAACGGAGCACGAGCCGGCGCCCCGGCTCGGGATCATGATCGAGGTGCCCGCCGCCGTGGAAATCGCGGAGGAGCTGTCGGCGCACGCGGATTTCCTGTCCATCGGCACGAACGACCTGATCCAGTACCTGCTCGCCGTGGACCGCACCAACGAGAGTATCGCCGATCTCTACCAGGGCCATCATCCGGCGGTGCTCCGGGCGTTGCACCGCGTCGCGCAGGCGGCCGCGCGGCAGGGCAAGTCCGTGTCCGTATGCGGCGACATGGCGGCGGACGGGCGTATGATTCCGTTCCTGGCCGGCATCGGCATCCGCACCTTGAGCGTGAACCCGCGCAGCCGGCCGGCCGTGCAACGCGTAGTGAAGAATCTGGACCTCCGGCGGGCGGAGGAACTGTCCCGGCGCATGCTTCGGGCGGGCAGCCTGCGCGAGGTCGAGGCGCTGCTGGCCTCTCCCGCCTGATTCTCACACTTCGAAAAGTGTGAGAACAGGATGAGCGCAGACAGTGCGATTCTAATATATTTTCAAACAAGCAGATATGATTTTTTTCAAATGAACAGCTGCAAATGACTATATGAAGTTTAGTCTCACACTTCGAAAAGTGTGAGAATAAAAAAAGGCGGGCCGGCCGGCGGCGTTTGTTGAGGAAACAGCTTGCCAAAAACGGCAGGCCGGGGTAGCAGACACGGGCATTTATTTCAGAGAGGCGGGCATGCAGAACCTGATCACATTGAAGGAGTGGACGCCGGCGCAGATCCTGGACGTCATCGCGCTGGCCCGGGAAATCAAGAAGAACCCGTCGCGGTTCGCAAAGACGCTGGAGGGGAAGACCCTTCTCATGATCTTCGAGAAGCCCAGCCTGCGGACGCGGGTTTCGTTCGAGACCGGCATGACCCAGCTCGGCGGCCACGCGATCTTCTACGACACCAGCACCTCGCCCCTCGGCGCGGGCAAGGAGAGCGTCTACGACACGGTCAAGACCGTCAGCCGGTACGTGGACCTGATCATGGCGCGGCTGTTCGAGCACGCCAAGATCGAGGAAATGGCCCGGCAGGCCACGGTGCCCGTCATCAACGCCCTGACTAATTTCGCGCACCCCTGCCAGATCCTGGGCGACCTGATGACGATCCAGGAGAAGAAGAAAACGCTCAAGGGGCTGACCCTCGCCTACCTGGGCGACGGGAACAACAACGTGACGCACTCGCTGCTCTACGGCTGCGCCAAGATGGGGCTCCACATCCGGGTCGGCTGCCCGGCGGGCAAGGAGTACAGCCCGGACGCGGGCGTGGTGAAGGACGCCGTCCAGATCGCCCGGAAATCGAAGAGCACCGTCAAGATCACGCACGAACCGGGCGAAGCGATACGCGACGCCGACGTGGTGTACACGGATTCCTGGATGAGCTACCACGTCCCTCCCCACCAGCTCGACGAGCGGGTGAAGAAGTTCACGCCGTTCCAGGTCAACGCCGCCCTGATGAAGCGGGCCCGCAAGGACGCCATCTTCATGAACTGCCTGCCGGCGCTTCGCGGATACGAGCAGACGGCCGAGGTCATCGACGGGCCGCAGTCGGTGGTGTTCGACGAGGCCGAGAACCGGCTGCACATCCAGAAAGCGGTCATGATCAAACTGATGGAGCAGCGCAAGCGCGGTGCCGGGGAAAAGGACTGATCCCCGCATGGCCTCCCCCCGCGTCCTCGTGGTCAAATTGAGCTCGCTGGGGGACCTGTTCCACGCCCTGCCGGCGGTCCGCGCGATCCGCGAGGGGCTGGACGCCCGCGTAGACTGGGTGACCCAAACCGAGTACGCGGAGTTGGTCCGCTGCTTCACGGACGTCGAACGGGTGATCCCTTTCCCGCGCCGGGAATTCCCGCGCGGCGGGCTGACCTTTCTCCGGGCCCTGCGCGAGCGCTCCTACGACATGGTCCTGGATTTCCAGGGCCTGCTGAAAAGCGCGATGGTCGCGTGGCTGGCCCGCTCTCCGCGGCGCATCGGGCCGGCGTGCGGCCGTGAAGGTTCGGCGCGCCTCTACACCGAGCGCGCCGGGCCGCCCGACCGGTCGCGCCACGCGGTGGAGCAGGGGCTGGACCTCGCCCGGCATCTCGGCCTGCCGGTCTCCACTCCGGTTTTCCCGGTTCGGTTCCCGCCGGTCGATTTTCCCCTGCCCGGCCCGCGCGTGGCGCTGGTGCCGTGCTCGCGCTGGCCGACCAAAAACTGGCCGCCGGACCTGTTCTACGATGTGGCGCGCGGCCTGCAGGAGCAGGGGGCGTCGGTCTTCCTCTTCGGCTCGCCGGAGGACCAGGCCACCTGCGCGGCGATCGAGCGGGGGTTGTCCGGAAACATCGCCGACCTGTGCGGCCGCACGTCGCTGGTCGAACTGGGCGGCTGGATGGCCGGCATGGACCTGGTGATCTCCGTGGATTCCGGGCCGATGCACATCGCCGCCGCCCTGGGCCGGCCGGTGCTCGCCGTGTTCGGGCCGACCGATCCCGCCCGAACCGGCCCCTACGGGCCGATGCACCGGGTCCTGCTCGCGGACGACTGCCCCTGCCGCCCGTGCTACAAGCGGGCCTGCGAACGCGAGGACCTCGCCTGCCTGCGGCATATCTCCCCGGACCTCGTGCTGCGGAGCGCGCTGGAGATGTTGCATGCGCGCGGAGACGCGAGACCGGAAAGCGTGCAGCAGATCCCGCCTGGACTCTGACGCCGCCCTGATCCTTCAGCCGCCCCCGCCGCCGGCGCACGGGCCGGGTTCCCCCGAACGCGCCGCGTCATTCGTTCCCGGCATGGAAGGGGAGTTCGCCCTCCCCGCGCGCCGGGAGGGGCCCTTCGCCCGCTTTTTTCCTGTAGACCCGCACGTAATCCACCAGCATTTCGGCGGGGAAACGGGTATTCCTGTCCGGGTTCCCCGCAAAGTGCCCTCCCACAGCCAGATTGATGATGATGTAGAACGGCCGGTCGAACGGGGCGGGCCATGGATTGAGGTCCGCCTCGCGGCTGGGCCTCACGCCCTTGCTTCCGTCGGTCTGGCTGCTGCTCCACCAGAACGCCTGTGTTGCGCAGGTGTGCCCGTCCACGCTCCAGCGGATCACGCCGGGCTCCCATTCGATGGCGTAGACATGGAATTCCCCGATGGTTTGTTCGTCCGGCAGCTTGTACTCCCAGCTCGCCTGTGTGTGGGCGGGCCATCGAGCCCCGAAATGGACGGCACCGAGCACCGTGCGCGGCTCCTGTCCCCGCGCCTCCATGATGTCGATCTCTCCGGAGGCGGCCCACGTGCCGTAGGTGTCGTCCTGCGGCATCATCCAGAGGGCCGGCCAGAGGCCCTGGCCGGTCGGCAGCAGGGCGCGGAATTCAAACCGGCCGTACGTCTGATTGAACAGCGCCGTGCCGTCGTTCCGGCGGGTCTTCACGCGGGCGGACGTGTAGCCGCAGCCGTGCAGCGACTCCTTCTGCGCGCGGAGGTGCAGCCGCCCGCCCTCCACGAACGCGTTGGAGGGCTCGCGGGTGTAGTACTGGAGTTCGGCGTTTCCCCAGCCGCTGATCCACTGGTTGGCGTCGTAGGAGTAATACCCGTTGCCGATGTCGTGGTCCCACCGGGCCCCGTCAAGGGCCCGCCCGTCGAACTCGTCGTGCCAGACCAGCACCCAGGGAGACGGATCCTCGATCTCGCCGCCGCGACTCGGCGCCGCCACCAGGGCCAGCCCCAGGAAGGCCAGGATGCCCAGCGTCAGGATTCGGTCCATGCCATACTCCTTCTCCCGGATGCTTTTTCCTTTGACACCTTCCAAGTGCGCCGGTATGGTGTGCCCGACAAAAGCAAAAGGAAAGAGAAGAAAGTAACAACCAGAACAGGTCTGGAATAAGGTTATGGCAAGCGCAATCAAGGCGGAAATCAAGCAAGAGTACCAGCTGCACGACAAGGACACCGGGTCCGCGGAAGTGCAGGTGGCGCTGCTCTCCAAGCGGATCAAGGATCTGACCGGGCACCTTCAGAGCCATTCGAAGGATCACAGCTCGCGCCGGGGCCTGATCGTCATGGTGAGCAAGCGGCGGCGCTTGCTGGATTACCTCATGCGAACGCACGAGGACCGGTACAAGACGCTCGTCGAGCGCCTTGGCTTGCGTCGGTAGCCCCTTCCGTAATGGAATTCCCGAGTCGAACCCGGCCCGGGGTCTTTTCAGGCCCGGCCCGGGGCCTCCGCCCGCCCTTCCAGCCCTGTAGAAAGACAAGGAGAACATGAACATCAAGCAACAGAAACACGTGGACGTCGCCGTCGGCGGGAAGACCATCCGGTTCGAATCGGGCGTACTGGCCCAGCAGGCCGCGGGCGCCGCGACGTGCCGCCTCGGCGATACCGTCGTCTTTTCGGCCGTCACGACCGGCAAGAGCAAGCGCGAGGGGATCGATTTCTTCCCGCTGCAGGTCGAGTTCCGCGAGAAGACCTACGCGGCCGGCCGCTTCCCCGGCGGCTACTTCAAGCGCGAGGCCCGGCCGTCCGAGAAGGAAATCCTGACGGCCCGCATGACCGACCGGCCGATCCGCCCGCTTTTCCCCGAGGGGTTCTTCGACGAGGTCCAGGTCAACAACGCCATGCTCTGCGCCGACGGCGAGAACGAGTCGGACATCCCCTGCATCAATGCCGCCAGCGCGGCCCTGACGCTCTCCGAGCTGCCCTTCCGGGGGCCGGTCGGCGCCGTGCGCGTCGGCCGCATCGACGGCCAGTTCGTGTTGAACCCGACGCACAGCGAAATCGAGAAGAGCGACCTGAACCTGATCTATGTCGCCTCGCGCGACCTGCCGCTGATGATCGAGGGTACCGCCCAGGAGATCAGCGACGCGGACATCGTCGCCGCCATGAAGTTCGGCCACGAGGCCGTCGTCAAGCTGGTGGACGCCCAGCTCGAGCTGCGCCGGCTGTTCGGCCTGCCCGAGAAGAAGATCCAGGACAAGCCCGTGCCGGAGGATATCCTGCAGAAGGCCCGCGAACTGGCGGCCGCGGACATCGCGCAGGCGCTGGACATCGACGACAAGCAGACCCGGGGCGCCCGCCTCGCGGAGATCGGCGACGCCCTCAAGGCCAAGCTGCTCGAAGGAAAGCCGGACCTGGACGACGTGACCTGGAAGCGCACCTTCGACTCCCTGGAGATCGAATGCGTCCGGTCGCTGGTCCTCGACAAGGGCCGCCGCATCGGCGGCCGCGCGTTCGACCAGCTGCGCCCGCTGCATGCCGAGGTCGGCCTGCTGCCCCGCACGCACGGCTCGGCCCTGTTCAGCCGCGGCGAGACCCAGGCCCTGGCGACGATCACGCTGGGCACGGGGTCCGACGCCCAGGAGATGGACGCGCTGACCGGCGGCCCGGACGAGAAGCGCTTCATGCTGCACTACAATTTCCCGCCCTACAGCGTGGGCGAGGTCGGCCGCCTCGGCGGCGTCGGCCGCCGCGAGATCGGCCACGGCGCCCTCGCCGAGCGGTCCATCGCCCCCATGATGCCCAAGGATTACCCGTACACGGTCCGCGTGGTCTCCGAGATCATGGGCTCCAACGGCTCCTCCTCCATGGCCAGCATCTGCGCCGGCACCCTGGCGCTGATGGACGCGGGCGTGCCGCTGACCAAGCCGGTCGCCGGCATCTCGATCGGCCTGTTCACGGCCCCGGGCAAGGCCCAGCTGGTCACCGATATCCTGGGCGCCGAGGACCATTGCGGCGACATGGACTTCAAGGTCGCCGGCACGCGGGACGGCATCACGGGCTTCCAGGTGGACCTGAAGATCCCCGGCCTGACGTGGGAACTGGTCGCGGGCGCCTTCGCCCAGGCCAGGGCCGCGCGGTCGAAGATCCTGGACATCATGCAGGGCGCGATCGAGAAGCCGCGGCCGGACCTGTCCCCGTACGCGCCGCGGATCACCGTGCTCAAGATCAACCCCGAGAAGATCGGCGCCCTGATCGGTCCCGGCGGCAAGAACATCCGCCGCATCACCGACACCACGGGCGTGCAGATCGACATCGAGGACGACGGCAGCGTCCATATTTTCAGCGCCGACAAGGACGCGATGGACGCGGCCGTGCGCGAGGTCTCGATGGTCACGGCGGAAGCCGAGCCGGGCAAGCTCTACCAGGGCACGGTCACGGGCGTGAAGGAATTCGGCGCGTTCGTCGAGATCCTGCCCGGCCAGGAGGGCCTGGTGCACATCAGCGAACTGGCCAACTTCCGCGTCAAGCGCACCGAGGACGTCGTCAAGGTCGGCGACCTGGTCTGGGTGAAGTGCTTGAGCGTCGACGAGAGCGGCAAGATCCGCTTGAGCCGCAAGGCCGCCCTCGAGGAGAAGGACGCCAAGTCCTGATCCGGAAACGGTTGAACCACGGAGGGCACGGAGAACACGGAGAGAGCAGCCTATCCAGCCGCTGATCGTCTCCGTTCATCCTCCGTGCCTCTGTGTCCTCTGTGGTTGTTCCCCTGTTCTCGAGGCTCGAATCATGAAAGTCACCGCGTTACTCAAGCGGCGCGCCGCCGAGGTGCTGAAGCGCCTGCTCGCGGAATATCCCGACGCGGACTGCGAGCTGGACTTCTCGAATCCCCTGGAACTCGTGATGGCCGCGATCCTGTCTGCCCAGTGCACGGACAAGCGGGTCAACCTGGTCACCCCGACGCTGTTCCGGAAGTACCGGTCGGCGGCCGACTGGGCCCGGACGCCGCAGGCGACCCTGGAGAAGGAGATCCGCTCCACGGGGTTCTACCGCAACAAGGCGAAGAACATCCGTGCGCTGGGCGCCGCGCTGGCGAAGCAGTTCGGCGGCAAGTTGCCCGAAGACCTGGACACGCTCATCACGCTGCCCGGGATCGGGCGGAAGACCGCCAACCTGCTGCTGGTCTCCGCGTTCGGCA
The DNA here is from genome assembly GCA_018001225.1 of Kiritimatiellia bacterium. Classification (NCBI taxonomy): domain Bacteria; kingdom Pseudomonadati; phylum Kiritimatiellota; class Kiritimatiellia; species Kiritimatiellia bacterium. The sequence continues at coordinate 113,746 of JAGNIJ010000005.1, forward strand.
GGCCCGGGATTATCGTCGACACGCATTTCAAGCGGCTGTCCGCGCGGCTGGGATTCACCGACCACGAGGATCCCGACAAGATCGAGTTCGACCTCAAGGCCATCGTGCCGGAGAAGGACTGGGGGGCCTGGTCGCACGCGATGGTCTTCCATGGGCGGCGCTGCTGTTATGCCCGGAAGCCGGAGTGCCCGCGGTGCCCGGTCCGGGACCTGTGCCCGTCAGCCGGGAAGGTGTGATGGCGGTGACTCCGGTTTCGGTCCGAGCCGACCGGCTGGAGGCCGGTTTTCCTTGCGTTTTGCGGGGGGGCGGGTTATGCAGGCTGGCGGATGCGCTGCGGATGGCGCGAAGAGGATTTCCGAAATGAACAAGATGATAGCGATGGCCTTCGCGGCGGTGTTGTGCGGCATTCTCCCGGCGCGGGCCCAGGAGGACACCAAGCCCGTCGAAGCCGCCGAACTGATCCGCAGCCCGCAGAAATATTGGGCCCGGAGCTTCGTCTTCGCCGACACCTTGAGGACGCATCCGGCCGGCGGCCTGGTCAAGCTCGACGACCGGCGCTACGTATCTTTTTCCACGGTCACGGCCGGCAAGTGTTACGTGGCGGCGGAACTGGTGAACGCGCTGAACGACCTGCCGCTGGACCGCCGGTACCAGTTCCTCGGCACGGTGATCCAGTACGGGCGGCGTTTCTACATCATTGTCCGCGGCGTGTCCGCCTCGCTGGAGGCGGGCGAGCTGACGCTCGACTGGTCGCAGATCGCCGGCTCGCCGGCCGAGTACATGAAGAACCAGGCCCTGCGGCCGGTCTTCGACATCCTGACCCTTGCCGAGAGCGCGCACGTAGCCTACGCGGAGGAGAAGGGCGTGGCGCTGGCCGAGTTGTATGATCCCCGCTCGCCGCACTATGGGCAGGCGCTCGGCCTGATGCGAAGCACGATCATGGCGCAGGAGCAGAAGATCAAGTTGACGGCCTCGGAAATGCTGGCCGAGTACCTGTTCCAGATGCTGGTGGCCCGTCACCCGGCATCGGCGAAGCCGGCGGAGGCGGCCGTAGCCCCGGCGGCGGAGCCGTCCGCGCCGGAGTCTCCGGCCGTGGAAGCGCCCGCGCCGGCCCCGGCCGAGCCGTCCGCGACCGTCGAGCCGCCCGTGGAGGAAAAGCCCAGGCGCCTGACCCGGGCGGAGCGCCGCGAGTTGGCCCGCCAGAAGAAAGCCGCGGCGGCCGCGGAGAAGGCGGAGCAGAAGCGCCGGGCCGCCGAGCCTCCCGCGAGCGAGGAAGCTGCCGGGCTCGGGGCTCCCGTCGAGGCGACGCGGCTGGAGATCCCCGACCCTCCCGCGGAAGCGCCCGCGGCCAATCCCGAACCGGAATCGCCCGCGCCCTGAAGCAGGGATTTGCGCGCGTCAATCGCCGTGCTAGACTGAAGCCGTGTCGACCGAATCGCGCCAGCTTAGCTCAGTGGCAGAGCTACTGATTTGTAATCAGTGGGTCCCCGGTTCGAATCCGGGAGCTGGCTCCAGCCTGCTGTACGCATCCACCGGTACGATCCCCGCTTGGACGGCCCTGACGAATGTGACGGACCTCGATGACAGCAGCCTGTTCCTGCAGGCCGTCTTTGCAAACCCGTAGCCCCCGGCGGCCGGATCGTTCAGGGACGAAACGTCCTGTCCGCGCAGGGCGGGAAACCCGCGGCGTGCGCTCGCCCGTAGCGCCGTCTCGCCTCGAGGCGAGCGCCTGAACGCCCTCGGCTCGAGGGCGAGCCGGGGCTGCGGCCCTCGGAATCATCAAGCCGGCATTGAAGTTTCAGTACACGGGCAGGATCGACACCACCCGGTCCGCCAAGTGTTCCGGCGTCGGGGCCTCCCGTTCCTCCGTCGGGGAATGCTCCCGCATCGTCGTTGGAATATAGAGGCGGAACGTCGTGCCGTGGCCTTCGCGCGAGGCCACCTCGAGCCGCCCGCCCACTTCGTGCAGCAGGCGCACCGTGACCGACAGGCCGAGGCCGTGTCCCGGTCCGCTCCGGCCGGGATCCTTCCCTCGCCCCGGCAGGAAGATGTCCCGCAGCCGCTCCGCCGCGATTCCGCAACCGGTGTCGGCGACCTGCAGGACCAGGTAGCCGTTGTCCGCGCGCAGGTCCACCTCGATGCCGCCGGCGGTCGTGTGCCGGCAGGCGTTGGTCAGGAGATTGTCCGTGATGCGGTCCAGGACCAGGGCGTCCCCCGTGATATGGTCGGGCGCGCCGGGCGCCACGGTGACGCGCACCCGGAGGGGCGCGCCGAGCGTCAGGGCGCGCAGCAGCGCCTCGATGCGCCGGGCCAGCCGGAGGACCGGGATGGGTTCGAGCGTGATGCGCGTCATGCTCGCATCCTCCCGCATGCGGTTGATGAGCTGTTCGAGCATCCGGTCCATCCGGTCCACCGCGCCGGCGAGCACTTGGACCCGGTCTTCGTCGGTCCAATCCAGGCGGCCTTCGGCGGCGAGCCGGGCCATCAGGCGCAGGGCCGTCAGCGGGCTGCGCATGTCATGGCCCAGGCCGCGCATGTCGCTGGCCAGGACGGATTGCATCTGGTTCAGATGGGCGATCATGTTCTGCAGCGAATCCGTGCGGTCCTGGAGTTGCCGCTCCAGTTCGCGGGTCCACCGGGCCTGGTTCTCCCGCAAGGCGGAAATCTCGCGCCGCGCCGCCGACTCCTGATCCGCGAGTTTCTGGATCGCTTCCTGGCTTTCCCGGGCGAACAGGAGTTGGGCCTGGTAAACGCGCCGCCGATCCAGGTGCAGGCCCAGCAACAGGCCCCCGAGCGCGCCGGCCAGCGCCGCCGGGCAGGCGGCCGGCCACCACTGATGCGCGAGCCAGAGGGCCAGGAACCCGGCGAGGGCGCCCGCCACGGGGAGCGTCCATGAATGACCGGCGACGTAGTGCCCGATGTATTCGCAGTACGGATCGCCCCGGGCGATGCAGGCGGCCTCCTCCAAGCGGGCTGGCGGCAGGCCCCAGAAGGTCGGCATGGTCTGGAAGTTGGCCTGTCTCATCAGGCACAGGGTCCGCGATTCCTTCTGGTTCCGGGTGTTGTAATACCGATAACGATGAAACCCGGGGCCCTCCTCCATGATCTCGTACTTGGAGACCCGCGATACCAGATGCATGTTCAAGGCGGCTTGTCGGGTGACACGGCCGGGCGACAGGGCCCAGAGGACAAACCGGTAGGCGCCGTAGGACTCGTTCAGCTTGTACCCGATCGCGGCCCGGAACGCGGCCTCGTTGCGGTCGAGCCTCTCGAATACCGCTTCGCAGAACCGGCCCGTGGTTTCCGTGGAAATCCACAGGCGGCCCTCTTCAATGTCCCTGACCCGCAGGCCGCCGTCCCGGGCCAGGGTCTCGAGGGCGTCGGGACCCCAGTGGTCGCGAACGTATTTCGCCAGGGACTGGAGGCAGCCCAGGATCCACTCCTCGGCCTCCGGGACGGGAACGGGCGCTGGCGTTTGATCGTGCATGAGGTACGCGTAGCGAGGTTAGCTCGCGCGGTCTGCGGTCACCGCCTTCGCCGCTTTGGCCAACATGTTCCTGAACATGTCCGGGTCGAAGGGTTTGATCAGGATGTCGAACCGGTCCCCGGGATCGAACTCGAATCCGGCCTCCGTCAGGCCGCCCGCCGTCATCAGGACGATATAGACCCGGGGATGTCCGGCACGAATCTCGCGGGCCAGTTCGTGTCCCTTCCCGTCCGGCAAGCGGCCGTCCAGCAGGGCGATGTCGTACGGCGTTTGGCGGAATTTTTCGCGGGCCTCCGCGACCGTGCCTGCCGTGTCGGCCATGAAGCCCCTCTCGCCCCCGGGCGTCGACACCCGGAGCGACCCCAGCGCCAGTCTCAAGACGTTGCGCATGCACGGGTCGTCATCCGCGATCAGCATGCGCAAACCGTTTTTTGAATCCATGGGCGTCATGATCAACGCTGGCTCCGCATGATACCCTGCCGGGCGGGGACGGCTGCTCTACCGCGCCCCATGACCGGATGTCCCGACCTTACCACGCGCCGCCGCCGGGCGATGATATTTCTTTACAGTGGAAATACTGGTCGCGTGGGGCTATATGTCGAGCATAAATTGATCCCGTGCCCGGGACGGGACGTTATTCCCGGAGTCCGCGGGAGATGGCATGCGCATGTTGACGGCCCTTCTGTATTTTTTGTCCGGCGCGGCGTTCGTGGTGGGCATCCACCACCTTTTTATTTTTCTGCGAGCCCGCGCCCGGTGGCAGGCGTTGTGCATAGCGCTTCTGTGCTTCCAAGCCTCGGCCTATGAGATCGCCTGCGCCGGTCTGTATTCCGCGTCATCGCCCGCCGCCGGGCTGAAGTGGCAGACCCTCCAGTTGGCCCTGCTCTCGCTGCAAATCCCGGTGCTCCTCGGGCTGATTTACCAGGTGGTCGCAAAAAAATTCGGCGCCTGGGAGTGGGCGTTGACGGCGTGGGGCGTGCTTTCCTCGATCCTGGTTCTGCTGGGAAATACCGGACTGGCGCTCCGGATGGACGCTCCCCTCGTCAAACAGGTTTCCCTCGGGAGCCGCGTCCTCATTACCTATCATGAATTCCAATGGAGCGTGGTCTCGATGGTCTGGGGTACCATCAGTATCGGCCTCATCCTGTACAACCTGTGGCTCCTGTTTCCACATATGCACCGGTCCCGGCAGGCCATGTCCGTCTTCTGGGTGTTGTGCATCTACTTGGGCTCGGTCGTGAACGACAGCCTTGTCGCGTGGGGATGGCTGCCGTTCGTCTACGTGGGGGAATACGGGATTCTCGTGTTTGTGCTTGTCGCGGCCTACGGATTCGCCCGGGACGCGGCCCAATACCCGGCCGCCCGGGAGAACGCGAGCCGGCTGGAGGCCATCATCGCGGCCGCCCCGCTGGGCTTTCATTTGTATCAACGACGGCCGGACGGGCGCGTGGGCTTCCTGAAGGCCAACGCGTACGCCGACAAGATCCTGGGCGATTCCTGCGCTTCGATGGCCGGCCTGGAGAGCACCCGGGCGGCCTCCCTGCTGGCGGAGGCCGAGATCCATGCCCTTTTCGACCCGAGCCCCACCGCGCCGGCGTGCATAGAAAAGGAACGGGTGTTTCGCAAGGCCGGCGAGATTTTCTGTACCCTGGACATTCTCGCCGTGCGCGTGGATGCGCAGCACGCCGTCGCCTTCATCCGCGACATCTCGGATCGCAAAATGCTGGAGCGCGAGATCGTTTCCTACAGCGAAGCCGAATTGCGGAAAATCGGCATCGAGCTGCACGATACCATCGGGCAGCAGATGGGCGGCCTGTCGTTTCTCGCCGCAGGCCTGAAGGAGCGCCTGGCCGTGGAGAAGCACTCGGAGGTCGCGGTCGCGGAGACCCTCTGCGACTCGCTGATGACCGTGATGGCCGATATCCGCCGGATCATGACGGGCTTGAGCCCTGAATTCAGCATGCGTAATTTGACCACGGCCCTCAAGGCGCTGGCCCAGCGCACGACCCAGACCCTAGGCCTGTTGTGCACCGCGCAGTTTTCCGGCGGCGACCCGGAACTGGACGAGCCCACCATGCTCAACCTGTATCGCATTGTCCAGGAATCGATCACCAACGCCGTCAAGCATGCCCGCGCTCAACACGTTCATATTGAAATGCAGAACCATGCCGTCCTGTGCCTGTCCGTGCAGGATGACGGCGTGGGGCTCGATCTCGCCTCGGCGCCGGGCAAAGGGAACGGCTTGAAAATCATGCAGTACAGGGCGAATTTAATAGGCGCCACCCTGGAGATCACCGGGGGAAGCGGAGAGGGGACGCGCGTGGAGTGCCGGCTGTCCCCGGATACGGCAAGAAACCGCGGACCCGGCGGAGAAGGTGGACATGATGGATCCGATAACTAAGGCCGCCGCGCCAAAAAGCAAGACCCGGCTGTTCATCGTGGATGACCATCCGACGCTCCGGCAGGGCGTGGCCTACCTCATCCGGCAACAGCCGGACATGGAATTGATCGGGCAGGCGGAAGACGTCCCCACGGCCCGCATGATGCTCGCGGCCGTCCACCCCGACCTCGTGGTCGTGGACCTCTCGCTCAAGCAGGGCTCCGGCTTCGACCTGATCCGCGAGATCCGCGCTTCCTGGCCCGGCCTTCCCGTCCTGGTGTTTTCCATGCACGACGAGATGTTGTACGCGCAACGGTGCATGACGGCCGGCGCCAACGGCTACCTGATGAAGGAAGAGCCTCCCGAACAAATCGTTCAGGCCATTCGAACCATTATCGCCGGCTCCGTCTACTTGAGCGAGAAGGTCAAGCAGCAGGCGTTGAACGTGGCGTTTTTAAAGGGGGGCGCGACGTTGTCGAACCCCATCGAGAAACTTACGCTGCGCGAGCTGGAGATCTTCCGGCTGATCGGTCAGGCGTGTTCCACCAAGCAGATCGCCAAGCGGTTGGGCGTCAGCGTGAAGACGGTGGAACTCCACCGCATCCACATCAAGGCCAAGCTGCAGGCCCGCAGTTTCATCGAGGTGGTGAGGCTGGCTGTTCAGTGGGTTGAAAGAAATCCGTAGGCCGTCGCGCCCCCGGCACGGACCCTGATGCCCAATCCGGGTGAAGGCGGTTTGATTTCGGGCTCACAGGAATTCGCTCCTCCATGGTTCCTGCCACTGGAGGGCGGAGCTCTGCGCCGCCGTTCGTACCGCCCGCGGCCCCGAGCCGGCGAGTTTTCCCCCGGCCCTTTTGGCGCGTATAAGGGCAAACCTTACGTCTAATTTGGGGGGCCCCCCAATAGCGGCAATCCTCTTGGTTGCATTACGATGTAACCCAAAAGAGCGGTTCTGTTCCGGCAGCCCATGAACAGGTTCGCGAGCAAGCCCGTGCGGCGGCAGCCCCCAGGCAGGACGCAAGGGGAGTCTCCGCTACGCGGGGCACAATTCTATTGAGGCACATATGATGAGCATGCATCGGTCGTTCAGGGGCATCGCGCGCGCATGGCGGCAAGGAATGCTGGGCTTGTTGCTTGCGGGCGCCGCGCGCGCGGATGTGCCGGTCGCGACATGCATGCAGCCGGATAATGCTGCGGTCGGCTACGCGACGTTCACCGCGCTCGTGTACGGCGTGAATTTCGAGGAGGACGTCACGCAGGCGCGCCTCGGCGGGACCGACCTGGAGGTGCAGTATCTGGACGCGACCTCGTTGAGCGTCGTGGTGACGGCCGGGTTTACCGAGGGCCCGCGGAACCTGGAGCTTTCCAACGACGGAACCGATTGGTCCACGAGCGTGGGCGCGCTGATGATCTACTCGTCGGTCACCATGAACGGAGCGTACTACGGTCTCTACAACTACACCAACAGTTACGTGACGGCGAACAACGTCACGGTGTCCTCGTACAACGGGTCGACCAATACCGGCACGCTGGAGGTCCGGGCATGGCGGCTTCGTGTCGCGAGCTCGGTGGACGCCAAGGGACGCGGTTACGGCGGCGGCGGGGGCGGGGGAGGGT